>JASFNS010000213.1:0-4708 GCA_050116915.1 Thiogranum sp.
CAGCGGCAGTTCCAGCCGCCAGTCGAAAATCGTCGCATAGGTCAACACGCGGCGCACATATTTGCGGGTTTCGCGGAAGGGGATCAGTTCCGTCCACAGGGTCGCGTCCATGTCACCGTCATCGGGTAGCCAGCCTGAGACGCGGTGCGGGCCGGCGTTGTACGCCGCCGCCGTGAGCACCGGGGAGCCGTTGTAACGCGTCATCAGTTTGTTGAGGTAGGCGCTGCCGAGTTGAATGTTCTGGTCCGATTGCAACAGCGTCTGGCCGCTGCGGTAGCGGATGTTCAGGGCGCGTGCGGTTTGTTTGCCGGTCGCGGGCATCAGCTGCATCAGCCCCAGCGCGCCGACCGAGGACACCGCGTCTTCCATGAAGATGCTTTCCTGGCGGATCACGCCGTAGATCAGTCCGGGATCCAGGTCGTAGCGCCGGGCATTGGCGAAAATCGACTCGCGGTGTGGCAGCGGAAAGCGCAGCGTCAGGTCGGACCAGTAGCTCGCCTGGCCCGCGGCGACAATCGCCCGATCGTGCCAGCCCCATTGGTGGGCGACCAGCGCCGCCAGCCGCAGTTTATCGTTGGGCAGGTCCCGGGTGGCGGAAAACCATTCGCGGCGCGCGTCGAGGCGTTTGCCGGCCAGGTATAGTTCGTGTGCGCGCTGCACGCCCGGTAACGCTTCGATGGACGCCAGGCTCTCTTTGTCGTGCTTCACCCGCGCGTCGTTCATCTGGTAGGGCCGTTGCAGCTGATCGGCGGCGAGAAAGCCGAAGTAGCTGCGCTCGCCGCTCAGGCGCGCGTACTCTGTCAACGCATCGCCGGCGGCCCCGCTGGCCGCCAGCGCCCGGGCGTGCCAGTAGCGCCAGTTGTCCTCTTCGCGCTCATCGCTGGCGAGCCGGTCGAGCCACTGCAGCGCGCCTTTCCAGTCCTGTGCGAGCAGCGCGGTGCGTACGCGCCACTGGCGGATGTCGGCATCGGTTGCCTCCTGCGGAACACTGGCCAGCCAGTCCGCGGCGTTGGGGTTGTTGCTGAGCGCGCCGGACAGCGCGATACGCTTGAGTACTGCGCCCTGCTGCTGTACCGAGAATTTGTGTGTGGCCGACAGCTGCTGCCAGTGTTTCCAGGCCTGCTCCGGTTTGTGCCGTGCCAGGCGCTGCAGCGCATGGACCAGGATTTCGCGGACCAGCGGCGTGTCCTGTTTCGCCCAGGCCTGTTTTATCGCCGAGGTGGGCCGGCGGTGGGCATGCTGCCAGCGCTCGACCCATTCCCGGTCCTCGGCAGACAGGCGCTTGGCCAGAAAACCGGCGAGAGACGACTTCTGGCGGGCAAAAGCCAGGCGTATCCGTTGCCAGATCAGGCCACTGTCGATAACGCCGTCGGCGTAAAGCTGGTCGAATGCCGGGTCGCAGGCGTCGGGTTGCGAGTGCCCCGCCAGCCACAGCTGTAATGCCGCCTGCAAAGCCTGTTCGCGGTCGCCCTCCTGCAGACGCGCGCGGATCTCGTAGCACTGCAGCGTGACCGAACCCTGCGGGGTATAGAAATGCAGGTACTCCTTCCAGTCCTTGCGCTTGCCGAGCCGGTATAGCCAGCTGGCGCGCAGGCGTGCGGCAATCGGTTGTCCGCGGTAGCGCTGCAGGAAAGCTTCGACTTCCGCGGGTTTCGCGCTGCCGAGCCGATCGCTCAGCTCCCAGTAGTCGAGGTAACCGTGCAGGGGGTAGTCGGCGAGCGCCTTCTTCAGCTGCCGGTATTCCTGGGTGCGGCCCGATTTGAGCGCCGACTCGGCCTTCAGGAACTGTTCGCGCAGTTTGTCATTGCGGTCGGCGAAGCTGCTGCCGGAGACGAGCAGGACTGCAATAAGAACGATTCTGAAATACCGCAGCATATCCTTGCGTTGGGTTGCGTGTGTACAGTGACCAGCGTCAGCATAACAATAAAAGACTCATCGCCACGGTACAATGGCGGGCATGAACATTTTCGGCTTGCTCACGGCCTACCTGCTTCTGGGATCCTTCGCTGGCGCGATTGGTGGTCTGCTGGGGATGGGCGGCGGTCTGGTAATTGTGCCGGTTCTTGCCGCGCTTTACCACCTGCAAGGTTTTTCCGCCGACCACGTCATGCAGCTTGCCGTCGGTACATCGCTGGCGACCATTGTGTTCACCGCCCTGTCTTCGAGCCTGGCGCATCATCGGCGCGGTGCCGTCAACTGGCCGGTGGTGTTGCAGCTGTCTCTCGGTATCGCCGCAGGCGGCTGGCTGGGCGGTGTGCTGGCGGTGTGGCTGGGCGGTGCGCTGCTCGCGGGGCTGTTCGGCGTGTTCGAACTGGTGGTGGCGGCGCAGATGACATTCAACCGTCTGCCGTCAGCCCACCGCGGCGCGCCGGGCACGGCGCGTAACGCGGTTGCCGGGGGTGTGATCGGTGCGCTGTCGGCGCTGCTCGGCATCGGCGGCGCCACGCTCACCGTGCCCTGGCTGGTGTGGCACAACATCGACATGCGCCGGGCGGTGGCGACGTCCGCGGCCTGCGGCTTGCCTATTGCGCTGGTGGGCATGCTGGGTTTCGCCGTGGTCGGCTGGCAGCGGCCCGGGCTGCCTGCAGGCAGCACCGGCTATGTCTATTGGCCGGCGGTGGCGATGATCAGTGTTGCGAGTGTCCTCACCGCGCCTTTGGGCGCGCGGCTCGCGCACCGCCTGGCACCGCAACGGCTCAGAAAGGTGTTTGCTGTGTTTCTCGCGTTGCTGGGCGTTTCGATGATAGGCAAAAGCCTGCTCGGCGCATAATCGGGCGGTTTCACACCAGCCACGGACGCTTGCGCAATGCCCGGCGCGACAGCCCCGCGACCATCGGCTCGGCGGATACGGACGGCCGGCTTAAACGGTCTGGTAGTAGAGGTTCTGCGGGTGGTTGGCCTGCGCAAAGAAGAACCAGCGTTCCGCGATCAGCCCGAGGTACTGGACGACAAAGGCCAGCGCGAACACCGCGATGGCGCTGGTGCCCATGCCCAGCGAGAGCAGCAGCACAGGCACCGGGAAGACCGCAATCAGGAACATCCATTTGATCAGCTTGAAAACGCTCGCCGGAGCGCCGTGGAAGAACTCGCGGGTGTTGAATGAGCCTGCCATGAATCCCTGGGATTTCTGGACGATTTTGGCGTGCCGGATGCCGATCGCGGTACGCAGCGTCGACTTGTGCTCGATGCGGCTGTTGCGGATCAGGCTGGAGACACGGGTCGCCAGGCCCGCCAGCGTGAGCAGCACGGCCCAGCCCGCATAAAAGTCGGTGAGCGGCGACTGATGGTAGGCGGCGAATACCGTTGCCAGCGTGAAGCCCGATGCGGAACCGAGCAGCGTGTAATTGACCACGGTGAGCGGCGTGGCCCATTCCTGAAGGAACTTGATGCAGGCGTAAATCATACCGGTGCAGAGGAACAGAGTGAAGGCAACGACCGTGGTGAGACCGCCGACCACCAGCGACAGGTCAACGCGGAAGTTTTCCCGGAAGGTGAACAGCACCGGGTTGAGATCGAAATAGTGCACCAGCCCGTAGAGCGCCACCAGAGCCATAAAGGCGGGCAGCACGATGACTTCGCGCGACAGCCAGGAGGTGCGCCAGCGGGCCATGGCTCGCCAGCCGCGCTCCGGGTGTCCCAGGTGAAAGAAGGAACTCAGCAGGCCGCCGGCGAGAAACAGCAGCGCGATAAGTGAACCGACGCCATAGTGGCTGTGTGAATCCTCCACCGGCACCACTTCGACGACCGAGTACAGCTGGCCGGTGTACAGCGCCAGAAACAGCCCCTGGCCGACCCCGCTCAGGGTGGTGAGAAAAATGACCGAGAATGCGGGATGCATGGTTTGGCTCCTGTACTCAAATTACCACGAGGTGACGTCGTCGAGGGTCGGCGCATCCGTGTCGGGCATGGGCAGTTGACGCTCTTTGTTCAGCGGATTGTCGACACGCGTGAGTTCGTCTTCGTGAATGGTGATGCGGGTCCTGCGCCGGGGCAGGTAGTGGTTGGCCGGTTTGGTGCCCCACTCGGGCATTAACTGGTAGCCGCCGCGTTCGCGAATCGCTTCCGCCACCTCTGAATCCGGATCGTTGACGTCGCCGAACAACCGTGCGCTGGTGGGGCAGGCCATGACGCAGGCCGGCTTGCGTTCGTTCTCCGGTAAGGAACGGTCGTAGATGCGGTCGACACACAGGGTGCACTTTTTCATCACTTTCTGGTGCTCGTCGACTTCGCGTACGCCGTAGGGGCAGGCCCAGGAGCAGTACTTGCAGCCGATGCACTTGTCATAGTCGACCAGCACGATCCCGTCTTCGTCGCGTTTGTAACTGGCGCCGGTAGGGCATACGGGCACGCACGGCGGGTCTTCGCAGTGCAGGCAGCTCTTGGGGAAGTGTACTGTCTCGGTATTCGGGAACTCCCCGATTTCGAAAGTCTGTACCCGGTTGAAGAAGGTGCCGGTCGGGTCGTGGCTGAAGGGATTCATGTCGGCCATGTACCCGGCCGTGCCGGAGGTGTTCCACTCCTTGCAGCTGGTGACACAGGCGTGACAGCCGACGCAAACATTCAGATCGATTACCAGGGCGAGTTGAGTCATGGCTTAAACCTTTTTCCTGCCGGCGAAGTACGTCAGCCAGCGGCCGCGCTTTTTCTCCTGCGACTGGCCGGGTACCGCGTGCAGCGGCGCAAACTGGGGAGAAGTGACCCCGGGTTC
>JASFNS010000214.1:0-4695 GCA_050116915.1 Thiogranum sp.
GATCGCAAACTGTTTTTTATGTCGCTGTTCTCAACCACCCGGTACCGTGAAATCAAAAGCATCGAGGTACGCATGCCTGATGGCCGGACGCTGACAGACATCGGGCTCGCAAAATACCGGCTCGTGAAAACCAAGGACAAACCCGAAAAGCACGTCTTCATGACCCAGACGGATGTACCGGATGGCGCCCCGGATGGCTGGTACTCGGCCACCGTCACCCTGACCGACGGAACGCAGATCATGGCCAGGGATTACGTGGTTGTCGCGCGCCTGCCTCGCCCCTCCGGCCTGAATCCACCGGATGGCGCGGAGCAGATACCGACCCCCGAAAAACTGACCTGGTCACCCGTCGATCAGGCGGGCTGGTACCAGGTTTACATCCTCGACAACTGGAACGACGGTAAGGTCATCTACACATCCAAGCTGCTGCGCGAACCCGCGCTTGTCCTCCCTCCCGGCCTGCTCCAGGCGGACGGCTTATATACCTGGAAAGTGCACGCACGGGACATCAACGAGGACAAGCAGCTAGGCGATTTCAACAAGGGCTCGATGAGCAGCGTCTCGACCTTTTCAACGGCCGCGCAGTAACACCCTCAATGGGCGGAGGCCCGCGTAGAGTCGGCGACTGATTTGAGCCCGACCTGCTCCAGCAACGCCGCGCGCTGCTGCCGCAGCGCCGAATCGTTGGGTGACTTTTCGATCATGCGCGAGAGCGTGTCGATAGTGTCGTACCACACACCGGCCTGCGCATAAACGCGGGCCAGGCTTTGGTCATCCGCACCCGCGATCTTGCTCTTGAGCGCGGCGTCCGGGGTGATGCGCTCGATGGTACCGCTGGCGACGACATCATTGGAACGCTGGTCCGGATCGGCAATAGCCGACACAAACCACCGGTACTCAACGCCCGGCTTGAGCTTCACCCCGGCTTTGGCGAGATCGATACTCTGGATTCCCGCGTGGGTTGGAGCATTAACCTCTTCCTCCAGCGCCGGATCAATGGCCTGGTCGTTGATGACCGTAACCTCCAGACGAGATGCAACCGGCTTGGAAATGTACCAGTACAGCGTAGGCTGTTCCTTCGTCGTCAGACCGGTGTGATCCGGGGCGAGAACAACGAGTTCCAGCGTCATATCGCCTATGCCGCGCGTGCCTCCGCCGATGCGCGCCGCCGGGGCACCCCGCATCGGTGGACGGTAACTGAATCCACCCGCGCTCGCCGAATCCGACTTCGCCTGTGCGTCACTCCCACCGGGCGCCGCAGGCCCCGCTGCCAGCACAGTAGACGCCGTGATGAGCAGCCCCGGTACCAAACCGCCAAACAGTGTGTACAGTTTCATGATGACCACCTCCCAGCTACTCGTTAATATAGACTAATGCGATCCAGTGTAGTCCTGAACCGCCCGATGTGAAAGCGTTGCGCCACGGGCGGCGTCAGCCGGCACCGGTACTGACAACTGCCGGTGCCGGATGCGCGGTTTCCGACGCTCTCTCGGTATTCCCCATCAGCGCAAAGACGTCCACACCCTGCGATTTGCCTTTCAGCTGCAACGTACCGACCGGTTCGACCGAAAAGCGGCCGTCCAGCTGTTCCACCGTCGAGGCCGCCACCATGACCTGGCAGAAGGGATCGAGGAAGCGCTCCGGAATCTCCTTGCCGTAACTCTCAAGCCGCGCGGCCGTATTCACCACGTCGCCAATGGTCGTGTACTTCATGCGTTGCGCGCTGCCGAGACAACCCGCCACCACCGGTCCTGTGGCAATACCCATGCGCATCTTGACCCGCGGCGCGTTGTCGGCAGACCAGGAGGCGTTCAACTCTTCCATCTCCCGCCGCATGGCCAGCGCGCAGCGAAGGGCATTGGTCGCGTCCTGCCTGATTTCCTCGGCCGTTGTGCGCGGCAAGGGCACACCGAAGTTGGCCTTGATCGCATCTCCATAGTAGTCATCCACGACCCCGCCGTGCTTGATGACCAGACCCGCCATCGTTTCCATGTAATTGTTAAGCCAGTCCATCAGTTCGGCGGGCGCAAGGCGTTCGGCAACGGGCGTAAAATTCGCCAGATCGGAAAACAGCACCGTCACCATCATGGTCCGCGGCTCCAGCCGGCCACCTTTGAGGAACGAGGCACGGTGTTTCCACATCTCGTCGGCCACCGTCGGAGAAACGTTCTTGCTGAACAGATCCAT
This sequence comes from Thiogranum sp., assembly GCA_050116915.1. Lineage (GTDB taxonomy): Bacteria > Pseudomonadota > Gammaproteobacteria > DSM-19610 > DSM-19610 > Thiogranum. Next base: position 2,188 of record JASFNS010000214.1, read on the forward strand.
CAGGAACTTTTTCTCCTGTTTTTCATGCCCGGACAGGAAAGCCGTCACCAGCCCCCCTGATGTCAGCCAGGCAATAGCCGCGGGCGCCACCGGCAACCACCAGTGGTTGACGAAGGCAAACAGAGTCCCGCCGACCAGCAGCAGCAGCCCGGCCGCGGTAAACAGCGAAAAACGCACACTCGAACGCGCGAACCGGCCTACCAGGGCTGCGGCGATGCCCCACAGCAGAATCCAGAGGCTCTCAAAACGGTCACTCAGGACCCTCATGGGCGCGTCACCATCCAGGGCGGTCCGAATCAGTTGGCTGACTTCATAGCCGTGCACGGCAATCCCGGCGGGGGCCTGTCCCCTGGGGGTAAAGCGGTCATAGGGCGTCAGGAACTCGTCTTTCACGCTCTCGGCATTCACGCCGAAGATAACGATATTGCCGTTGATCACCGCCGGGTCGACCCGCCCTTCCAGCACGTCGGTCAGCGAATAGGTCTTGAACCGTCCCGCGCCACCCCGATAATCCAGCAGATATTGATAACCGCCGGCGTCGGCATTGACATAGGCACCGTCGTTGGCCTCGAAGGGCCGCAGCGTCACCGAACCGAGGCGAAGAAAGGCCGGGTCGGGTTCTCCGGGCTGCGGGGTGATGCCCTCGCCCGCCAGGTAGGCCAGCGCCAGGCGCAGGGACAGGGAAACCGAGAAATTCTGTCCATCGTCAAGAAACAGCAGTCCCCGGCGCACCACGCCATCGTCGTCGACGGTGACGTCAGAAAAACCGATCTGATCGGTCCCGCGCAGCACCGGCGGGCCCTGGACATGGCTGCGGCTGTCCTTGCCGAACTTCTCGATAACCACAACCCGCTTGTCGCTGACAAGCAGCTCTTTCAACTCGTCCGTACCGGGTGGCACGGGAATATCACGATACAGATCAACGCCAATGGCACGCGGGTCGTACGCCAGCAGTTTCTCCAGCGCCTCGGCCATGTGATGGTCGGAGAGTGGCCATTCCGCCAGTTTCTGGATATCGGGCTCGACCGTTTGCACGAGCACCACGCGTGGCTCCGGCACCGTCTCGCGTTCCTTCAAACGCAGGTACATATCATAGCTCGCCAGTTCGACGAACTGGAGAAAGCCGGCGCTGCGCAGACCGATGACAAGCAGGCTTGCCATGAATCCCAGGGCAAGACTAACCAGTATCGGTGCACGTAGCTGTTCAAGACGCTCGGCAATCATGGTGTCCCCTGTCATGAATCAGATGCGCATCAGGCGACGGAAGTCCTGTGGAACCTAATCTTACCCGATTCCCATCCGCCGCAGGGATTTTGTGCAGCCGCGCGGCTACTGCACTCTCGCAGACAGGGAAGTTGGCGTGGCAGTTATCGGAGCAGATCGCTGCGCTTCATGCAAACCAAGGCCTCGAACCCGGCCCAGCCCAAACGATCAAACCAGCGCGCACTGTGTTGGCTCAGCGATATCGCGCACTGCACCACAACGGACCGCGCAGCGTTTTCCAGCTGCCGGGTCGGAGCGCCAACCCCTTGTTATTGCGAGATACCCCTTAACGAAACCCTCATGGCACGCGCCTTGCCTCAATATGCCGAAAACTTCCAATGCCAAACGTCATGGACTCCCGACTACTCGACAATTCCCCGCTGCAACAATACCTCGAATCGCTGCACGCCAACCTCAAGGACTGCAACGCAGGCGAAGTTGCCAGCTACATCCCGGAGCTTCTGCGCGTCAACCACGACGGGTTCGGCATCGCTATCGCGACTGTCGACGGTCACGTCTACCAGGTGGGCGACAGCCAGGAGCCTTTCACCATTCAGTCGATCTCGAAGGCGTTTGTCTACGGCCTCGCCCTCGAAGACAACGGCATCGAGACCATGGCAGCCCGCGTGGACGTCGAGCCTTCGGGCGAGGCCTTCAATTCCATCAGTCTGCGCCCCGACACCGGGCGGCCGCTCAACCCCATGATCAACGCCGGCGCCATTGCCACGGCCGCCATGGTCGAGGGGGATAAGCCCGAGAGCAAGCTGCAACGCATCCTCGCCTCCTTTGGCCGCTACATCGGGCATCCAATCAAGATCGATGAGCAGGTGTTTCGTTCGGAGAAAGAAACCGGCCACCGTAACCGGGCGATCGCGCACCTGCTGCGCAGTTTCGAGATCCTCAAGGACCCCCCTGAAGGCATCCTTGATGTCTATTTTCAGCAGTGTTCCATGCTGGTGAGTTGCCGCGACCTCGCCGTCATGGGCGCCTGCCTGGCGAACAATGGCGTCAACCCCATTACCGGTGTGCGCGCGCTGAAGACCGAATACGTCCCCAAGGTATTGAGCGTCATGGGAACCTGCGGTATGTACGATTACTCGGGCAACTGGGTCTACACCGTCGGCATGCCGGCCAAGAGCGGCGTTGGTGGCGGCATTGTCGCGGTGCTGCCCGGGCAGCTGGGGCTGGCCGTGTTCTCGCCGCGCCTGGATGAACGGGGCAACAGCGTGCGCGGCATCAAGGTGT
>JASFNS010000215.1:0-4691 GCA_050116915.1 Thiogranum sp.
GAGAATTTCGATGAAATCGCCGACTGGTTCGAGACCCTGGCCAAGGCCGAGCGTTCGCACGCCAACCGTTTCCAGAAAGCCCTGGACAACCTGGACGGCTGAGTCCGGCCTTCACGTCCCCCTCTCTCCCCCGGGCGCTCGCGCCTGTCGGGAGGAGAGGACCGGAGTGACGGTGTTTTCCCCGGCGGGACCGGGGACATCCCGCGCTGAGCGACCCGCTCCCTGCGTCACGCGGGGCTCTCCCACTCAAGCCGAACAGTACGGAGGATTCACATGCCTGTCCGTGAAGGTAGCCTGGAAGCACCCACTCGCCATCCACTCGACTGGCAGAACCCGGATTTCCACAACGAAGGGTCGCTGCTGCAGGAACTCGAACGGGTCTTCGACATCTGCCACGGTTGCCGGCGCTGCTTCAGCCTGTGCAACGCTTTCCCAACGCTGTTCGACGCCATCGACGAGTCCAACACCATGGAGCTCGACGGTGTCGACAAGCGCGTGTACTGGGACGTGGTCGACCACTGCTATCTCTGCGACATGTGTTACATGACCAAGTGTCCGTACGTGCCGCCGCACGAATGGAACGTCGATTTCCCGCACCTGATGCTGCGCGCGAAAGCGGTCAAACACCAGCAGGGCAAGAGCCGCATGCGCGATCGCATCCTGACCTCCACCGACCGGGTCGGTTCGCTTGCGGGCATTCCGGTGGTGTCGTCGGTGGTCAATGCCGTCAATCACAACAGGGTAGGCCGCCGCGTGCTGGAGGAGCTGCTGGAAGTTCACCCGGATGCGGTGCTGCCGAACTATCATTCCGGGACGCTGCGCAGGCGCGTGTCGCCGCAGCGCAACGAAAGCGCCCAGGCCGCACCCGAGGCCGGCCCCACGCGCGGCAAGGTCGCGTTGTTTGCGACCTGCTACGGCAACTACAACGAACCCGAACTTGGCGAAGACCTGATCGCGGTGTTCGAACACAACGGCATACCCGTGCGCCTGACCGACACCGAGCGCTGCTGCGGCATGCCGAAACTGGAGCTGGGCGACCTTGAGGCCGTCGCAAAGGCCAAGGATGTCAACATCCCGCAACTGGTCAAGTTGATCGACCAGGGCTGGGATATCGTCGCTCCGGTGCCTTCCTGCGTGCTGATGTTCAAGCAGGAGCTGCCGCTGATGTTCCCCGACGACGCCGACGTGGCAAAAGTGCGGGACAATATTTTTGACCCGTTTGAATACCTGATGCTGCGCCACAAGCACGGGCAGCTGAAGACCGACTTCAAGACCAGCCTGGGCAAGATCGCCTACCACGTGGCCTGTCACCTGCGGGTGCAGAACATCGGCATGAAAACCCGCGACCTGCTGCAACTGGTGCCGGACACGCAGGTGGAGGCCATCGAACGCTGTTCGGGACACGACGGCACCTACGCGGTGAAAAAGGAGTTTCACGAGGTGTCGATGAAGATCTGCAAGCCGGTGGTCAACCGCGTTGAAAAAGCCGGGGCGGCCCACTACTGCAGTGACTGCCCGATGGCCGGCCACCAGATCGAGAACGGCCTGAGCGACGCGCGGGCGCCGGAACATCCCTTGAAACTGTTGCGCCAGGCTTACGGTATTTGAGGAGACACAGACAATGGATACGACAATGGAAAAGCTGACACGAAGCGACCTGTATTCCCTGGAGCAGTATTCCGAGGCGCGCCCCGAGTTCCGCGCCCGGGTGATGGCCCACAAAAAGAACCGGCGTGTGCCGCTTGGCGATATCGCGGCGCTGTATTTCGAGGACCGCCTTACCATGCAGTACCAGGTGCAGGAAATGCTGCGCGCGGAACGGATTTTCGAAGCCGCGGGCATCCAGGAAGAACTGGACGCGTACAATCCGCTGATTCCCGACGGAAACAACCTCAAGGCCACCTTCATGATCGAGGTGGCCGATGAAGACGAGCGTCGCAAGGTGCTGGCGAAACTCCGCGGTATCGAAGACGAGGTGTGGATGCGTGTTGCCGGTTTCGACCCGGTGTTCGCCGTTGCCGATGAGGATATGGAGCGCGAAAACGAGGACAAGACGTCCTCGGTGCATTTCATGCGTTTCGAGTTCTCGGATGAAATGATCGCCGCGGCCCGGCAGGGCGCCGCACTGGGCGTCGGTATCAGCCACCCCGACTACACCCGGCAACTCGAACCGTTGCCGGAGAATATCCGGGCCGCGCTGGTGCAGGATTTCGCCCAGTAGGGCCGCTGCGGCCGCAAAACCCGGCTGGATTCAAGCTCTTGGTTGCGTCTGCCGATAACTGGAACCAGTTATCCGCGTATACCAGGGAGTCTCTTGATGGAAACGGGCACGATCTTCTGGACCGTCATCGGCGTGCTCGCCGCGGCGCTGCTGGTCTATGCCATCCAGATCTACAACCGGCTGGTGGCCCTCAAACACGCTGTCTCCAAGGCCTGGTCGAATATCGACGTGCTGCTCAAGCAGCGCCACGACGAGTTGCCCAAGCTTGTGGACGTGTGCAAACAGTACATGGGCTACGAGCAGGAGACCCTCATCAAGGTCATGGACGCCCGCTCGCAGGTCGCCAGTGCGCGTGAAGGCGGCGATGTCGGCGCGCTGGGCGCCGCCGAATCCCGCTTGCGCCTGGGTCTCGGCAATCTGTTTGCAGTGGCCGAGGCATACCCCGAGCTGAAAGCCGACAGCACTTTCCGGCATTTGCAGGATCGCATCACCGGCCTGGAAAACAGCATCGCCGACCGTCGCGAGTACTACAACGAAAGCGTCAACCTGAACAACGTGCGCATCGAGCAGTTCCCGGATGTCATTATCGCCGGCTGGTTCGGTTTCAGGCCTTTCGATCTGCTCGAATTCAGCGAGGCGGAAAAGGCGGACGTGAATATCGGCGCGCTGTTCGCCGGCTAGGCGAGGGTGTTGCGCCGTGCCGGGCTTTGCTCGAGACCTGCAGAATATGGCAGTGCTGCACTTCTCGATATTCGTGCTTGTGACCGCAGCCTTCGCTGTTTATTTTTTCTATCTCATCTGGCGTAATTTTCACCGCGCAAACCTGATCGACGAGACCCCCAGCGCGCGGGTGCGCTCTGCGCCGCAAGGCTATGTCGAGCTGCAGGGCCGGGCGCGCGCACTGCCCGAGCAGCCGGTGGTCGCGCCGCTGACGCATACCGCCTGTGTCTGGTACCGCTTTAAAATCGAGCGCGAAAAGCACAACAGTCGATCGGGTTCCAACTGGTCGGAAGTCGAGTCCGGCGCGAGCGAGACTCCGTTTGTGTTTTTCGACGATACCGGTGAGTGCCTGGTCGATCCACGCCAGGCCGAAGTGACGCCAGTGATAAAAAAAGTCTGGTACGGCAGCGGTAAATGGCCGGGCGGTGCCGACCAGCGCGGGTTTTTCGGCGCATTGATCGGCACCCGTTACCGCTACACCGAGGAACGCCTCGACGGTGGGGACGTTTATGTGCTGGGCTGGTTCGACACGCTGCGAAGCACCGACCAGTCCGTCAGCGAAGAGCTCTCCGGCGTGTTGAAAGCCTGGAAGCGGGACCAGACGGGGTTGCTGCGCCGCTTCGACGAAAACAATGATGGTCGCATCGATGTGAACGAGTGGCAGATGGCGCGGCAGGCGGCCCACCGCGAGGTGCTCGCCGACCGCGCGGCACGTTCATCGGAGCCCGCCACCAACGTGCTGCGCGCCAGCGGTCAAGACGGTTACCCCTTCCTGATTTCCGCGCGGCCGGGGTTTCTGCTCAGCGGCCGTTACCGGCGCCGCGGCTGGCTCGCCCTGCTCGGGTCGCTGGCCGCGGCGGGGCTGCTCGCCTGGATGATCGCGGTGCGCAACGCCGGCTAGTCAGACGGCCGAAGGGACTTTTGCCAGAAGTGCATAACCGGATCGGCTTCGCGGAAGCCGACGTCGCGGTAGAGGTGCTGCGCGGCGGCATTGTCAGCACGCACCTCCAGCGTAATCCTGCAGCAGTCGCGCTCCCGCGCGGCCGTTTCGACGGCTGCAAGCAGGGCGCGGCCGACACCGAGATTGCGGTGCGCCGGGTGCACCACCAGGTCGTGAATGTTGAGCAGGGGTCTGGCCTGGAACGTCGAGAAACCCTCGAAGCAGACACACAGACCTGCACAGCAGTCGGCCTGCCAGGCCAGCAGTACCACTGATGCGGGGTGTCGGCGCAAGCCGCTGATCAGCGCCGCGCGTGTGGCGGCCGGCAGGGGTTCGCCGTTGCCCATGGCGTCACGGCTGTAGAGGTCCAGCAGTGCGACCACCTGCGTCTGGTGCTCATGATTGTCGAGGTCGGCGGGTTGGATGCGTACAGACATAGTGGGTGGCCTTTGCGATTTTCAACCGTTGGTGCGTCATCGAGTCTTGCGCTGACGCCCAAAGCGTAGCGCATAAGCCATGGATTCCCCAGAACAAAAGTGCAAACGCTCAGCGGGTGTTCGCGGGCGGCTCCGGTAACAAGGTGTCAACCGGTGTGAAAATCGGCTAGGCTGTCCGAACACATTCCACAAGCGCGAAAATCGTTGTCGTCCCTGCAAGGATGTTCCGGGAGGCAGGACTGTCGGGTGCATGCAGAAACCTTGTATTTTTCCCCTCGCACGGGGCGACAAACTCGATCATTGGCACCATCGCCTGAGCAGCGATCTGAAGCTCGACAGCGATGCCGTGCAACGCTTCGAAGTCACCTATTAC
>JASFNS010000216.1:0-4690 GCA_050116915.1 Thiogranum sp.
GGGCTTCGTCGAGTAGTGTCTCGATGCCGTAGGCGGGTCCGAGCGGTGGCACCGCTCCCGGTTCGCAGTCCTCGAACAACCCGGCAATCTCGTCCTCGGTCGCCAGTTCGAAATTCCGATGAAGGTCATGGCGGAGGTGATTGACTCTCAGTTGGTTGTTGGCCGGGATGACAACAATCGCGTAGCCGGACTCATCCTTTACGACCACGGCCTTGGCGATATGGTCTTCGGGGACATGGGCCGCTTCAGCCGTTTCGTGGCTGGACTCCGTGTGCGGGTGCAGCGTCAAGTCATACTGCGCGTGTCGCTGAACAAGATACCGCTGCTGTGTAGCTGCAATGGTCATGATCGACTCCCTGTGTAGAAAGTGTGATGGCTGTGGCCCGATGCGGGGCCGCGGGCAGCTGCGCTGACCGCGGCATCGTGTTTCGGTTCCTGTGACATTCCCTTCTTGAATATAGTCGAAATCAGGGCCTTTTGCCGGACTTCGCCGGCGCGCGAAGCCGGTGTGATCGGATGTGGACTTTCCCCACGTCGGGGCGGAGAATTTCGCTTAGCCCGAGCAGAATCGGGCGCAAGGAGGTGCTGATTTGCCAGCCAAAGCGGTCACGACCGAAGCCTCTGTTCCGGTCGGCGTGATCACTGAAGTCCACGGCCCGGTCGTGGTGATCGCTTGCGGGCAGCTGCCCATGATGCGCCGGGCGCTGTGGACCCGGAATGATCAGGAAACCTGGTTGTTCGAGGTTCACCAGCACCTTGACGAGCAGCATGTCCGCGCGATCACCCTGCACCGCTCGGCCGGGCTGCGGCGGGGCATGCCGGTCTATGACACCGGGGCGCCGCTGCGGGTACCGGTTTCGCCCGCCTGCCTTGGCCGCTTGTTGAACTCCTTCGGTGAACCGCTGGACGGCGGCGATCCCCTGCCCCGGGGGGCCTTCCGCAATATTCATTCGCGCCCGCCGCCGTTGAGCGAGGCGGTCGGTGTCGGCGAGGTACTTGAAACCGGCATCAAGGTCATCGACCTCCTCTGCCCCTTCGTCAAGGGCGGCAAGACCGGCCTGTTCGGCGGTGCCGGTGTGGGCAAGACGGTGCTCATCATGGAGTTCATGCAGGCCATCGCGGCCCTGCACCAGGGCGTTTCGGTGTTTGCCGGCGTGGGTGAACGGATCCGGGAGGGTCATGAACTGTGGCGGGAGATAGACAAGGCCGGCGTGCTGCCGCAGAGCCTGATGGTGTTCGGGCAAATGGACGAGTCGCCCGGCGTGCGTTTTCGTGTCGGGCTGTCGGCGCTGACGTACGCGGAATACCTGCGCGACACCTTGCAGAAAGAAGTCCTGTTCGTGATGGACAACATCTTCCGCTTTGTACAGGCCGGTAGCGAGGTGTCCAGCCTGCTCGAACGCATGCCGGCTACTGTGGGCTACCAACCGACGCTGGCCACGGAGGTCGCGGAGATGGAGGATCGGATCCTCTCCACCCGGCGTGGAGCCATTACCGCCGTGCAGGCCGTGTATGTACCGGCCGACGATATGACCGACCCGGCTGTCAACACGATTCTGAGCCACCTCGATACCACGGTTATCCTGTCGCGTACCCAGGCCGGCAAGGGCATCTACCCCGCCGTGGATCCCTTGCAGTCGTCGAGCAAGTTAATGGACCGGCGTACGCTGGGATCGCGCCATTATACTGTCGCCAAGCGTGTGCGCGAACATATCTCGCGTTACCATGAACTCGAGGATGTCATCACCATGCTGGGTGTCGAGGAGCTTTCGACCAGGGACCGTGCCATTGTGGCCAGGGCACGCAAGTTGCAGCGCTATCTCACACAGCCGTTTTTGACCACCGCCGGGCACACCGGCATCAGGGGTGTATCGGTGCCCCTTGAGCGCACGCTCGCTGACTGCGAGGCGTTTTTGCAGGGACGTTATGATGATACGCCCGAGGATCGCTGTTACATGCGCGGCTCCATGGAGGATGCCGTGTGATGAAGACGTTCAGCTTGCTGCTGCAGGACGCCGTGCACGTCGAGCAGATCCAGGGCGTCAGCGCCTTTGTCGGAGAGGACGCGTCGGGCAGCTTCGGCGTGATGGCCAACCGTGCCCGGATGATGACCACGCTGGTCACAGGCCTGGCACGTTTTCGTATTGGCGAAGCTGACTGGCAATACCTCGCCATGCCCGGCGCCGTGCTGTATTTTTGCGATAACACACTCACGCTCTGCACCCGGCATTGCCTGCGCGATCGCGATTATCTGCGTATCAGTGCGGCGCTGCGGGAGCAGGTGATCGCCGAAGAGGAAAAACTGCACGCAACCCGGGAAAGCCTGCGGCGCATGGAGGAATCCTTGTTGAAACGCCTGTGGGAGATCGGGCGCGGAGGTGGATAGGTGATGCAACCCGGCGATGATCTCGGCAAACAGATAGACCGGCAGGCCAGGCGGATAAAGAAAGCCGCCGGTGAGCGGCCGACGCTGATGGCGCAGACGGTGTATATCGGCACGCTGGGGCTGGTGTTCGTGCTGCCGGTGGTCGCCGGCGCCTACCTGGGACGCTGGCTCGACAGCCTGGTGGCCGGCTATTCCATCCGCTGGACGGTGAGCCTGATCCTGCTGGGTGTCATGATCGGAATGATCAATGTTTATTTTCTCATAAGGGAATAGGCGTTTATGGCTGGCAGCGATATTATCCCCGGTGTGGTGTTCCAGGCAGGACCGCTGACGGTCACCGCGACGGTCGTTACGACCTGGGTGTTGATGGCTGGAATCGGATTGTTCTTCTGGCTCACCACGCGGACGCTGGGTGCGCGGCCCGGCGCACTGCAAACCATGCTCGAGGGCATTGTGTCGGCGATCGACGATGCCGTTGCTGCCGTCGCTCCCGACCATGCGAAACAGCTCATGCCGTTCATCGGAAGCCTGTGGATCTTCCTGGTGATCGCCAACCTCAGTGGTGTGATTCCCGGCGTAAAGGCGCCGACCGGGGATCTGTCGGCCACGGCGGCACTGGCGATCCTGGTGTTCCTGTCGGTGCACTGGTTCGGCATCCGCGCGCAGGGGCTGGGGAATTACCTGCGCCATTACCTGACACCCAGCCCCCTGCTGCTGCCGTTTCATCTCATTAGCGAGGTGACCCGCACCATCGCGCTGGCGGTGCGCCTGTTCGGCAATATCATCAGCCTGGAGATGACTGCCCTGCTGATTCTGCTGGTGGCCGGGTTCCTGGCGCCGGTGCCTATTTTGATGCTGCATATCGTCGAAGCGCTCGTGCAGGCGTATATCTTCGGTATGCTGGCGCTGATTTTTGTCGCCGGGGGGCTGCAATCGCAACAGCTCCGGCAAAAGCAACAGGAGTAGCCTATGCCCGATCTGTCTGATTTCACCCTGGCGTCCACGGTTGTCGCGGTTCTCGGTATTGCCCTCGGCGTCATGCTTCCCGCCATCGCCATGGGCTGGGCCATCGCGCACGCCATGGATGCGCTGGCGCGGCAACCGGAGGCCGAGCGCTCGATCATGCGCACGCTGTTCATCGGCCTGGCGATGATTGAGTCGCTGGCCATCTACGTGCTGGTCGTGGTGCTTATCGTCCTGTTCCGCAACCCGCTGCTGGAATACCTGATCAAGCCGTAAATCGGGATGTACAGCCGGCGGCACGTCACACAGCAGGGGTACGGACATTGGAACTGAACTGGTCAACGTTCGTACTTGAAATCCTGAATTTCCTGGTCCTGGTCTGGATTCTGAAGCGTTTCCTGTACAAACCGGTCCTGGCGGTGATCGCGCGGCGCCGCGAGGGTATCGAAAAGAGCCTCGCCGAGGCCCGTTCGCTGCACGAGGACGCCGAAGCCCTCAAGGCCCGCTACCAGGCCCGGCTGGCCGAGTGGGAACAGGAGCGACGGCAGGCGCGCGAGCAGCTCGGGGGCGAAATGGAGGCGGAACGCGCGGAGAAACTTGCCGCGTTACAGGCGGAGCTGGCGCAGGAAAGGGAAAAGGCCGCTGTCGCCGAGGATCGACGCCAGGCCGACGCCCGGCACAAGGCGGAGGAAACCGCGTTGGTTCAGGCGGCCCGTTTCGCCGCCCGGTTGTTTGCTGACCTCGCCGGCCCCGAGGTGGAAGAGCGTTTGCTGGAGCGGGCTCTGGCAGACCTGTCGAAATTGCCCGATGAGCGCGTCGCCGCGCTGCGCAACAACTGGGGCCGGCCGGGGAACACCGCTGTTGTCAGCAGCGCCTACCCGCTGTCCGAAAGCCGGCGCGAGGAAGTCCGGCAGGCAGTGGCGGTATTGGCGGGCGCGTCCGTTGCGGTACGCTTCGAACAGGACGACAGCCTGCTGGCGGGCATACAGATCACGCTGGGTGCCTGGGTACTGGGCGCCAATCTTCGCGACGAACTCAAGACTCTGGCGGAATTCGCCAATGGCGCAGAGTACAGCTGACGTGCAACAGGGCCCCCTCGAGCGCCAGGCCGAGTGGCTGGCGCACTATCGTCCCGGCTTGCGGGTGTCGGAACGTGGCAGCGTCGTCTCGGTGGGCGACGGCATCGCCTGGATCGCGGGTCTGCCGTCGGCCGCGATGGACGATATCCTGATTTTCGGCGATGGCAGCCGCGCCATGGTGTTTGATCTCACCGAAGCACTGATCGGCGCTATCATGCTGCACGAGACGGATGCGCTGACGGCTGGTACCCAGGTCGAACTC
>JASFNS010000217.1:0-4690 GCA_050116915.1 Thiogranum sp.
TGTGCCGAGATATCCGGCAACGGCGGCTGCATATTCGGCCTCGTTATATTTTTCCTCCGCGAAGCCGATGGAAAACGTCTTCACCGGCCGCTCGGAACAGCGCTGCATGATCGCCACGACGGTGCTCGAATCCACCCCCCCGGACAGGAAGACCCCAAGGTCCACGTCGGCCACCATGCGTTCCCTGACAGTGGTGGTCAACAGCGCGTCGAGCTGGTCAACGGCTTGCTCATAAGAGCCGCTAAACAGGTTCGTTCTGGCGCCCTCCAGGGTTTCCCGGGGCGACCAGTAGCGCGAAATCACAAGATCGGAAGGCTTGTCTGCGCGGAGCGTCAGGAAACAGCCGGGTAGCAGCTTTCGTATTTTGGCATAAATCGATAGTGGCTCGGATATCCAGCCGTACTGCAGGAACTGCCCCAGCGCACCCGTATCGATTGTCTGGTCAAAGCGGTTGTGCTGCCTCAACGCCTTGAGCTCCGAGCCGAACACGAACGTCTTGCCGCACCAGCCATAATAAAGCGGCTTCTTTCCAACGCGGTCGCGCACCAGCGAAAGCTCACGCCTTTCCCGGTCCCAGACTGCGAAGGCAAACATACCGTGCACCGCCTCCAGCGCACGCTGCAATCCCCATTCCTGGATGGCCGCCAGCAAAACCTCGGTGTCGGAATGCCCCCTGAAAGGATAACCCGCGGTCTGCAGCTGCTGACGCAACGCCACGGTATCGTAGATTTCGCCGTTGTAGCTGATGACGAAACGGCCGTTCGCCGAGACCATAGGCTGGGCGCCCGCCTCCGACAGATCGATGATCGACAAGCGCCGGTGCCCCACGGCCACACCCTGGTCGGGGTCAATCCAGCTACCGGAGGCATCGGGGCCACGGTGCTGCAGACGGTCCGTCATGGCTTCGACGAGGCGCCGCATCCCGGCCTCGTCACCAACACCCAATGGATTGAAAAAGCCTGCAATCCCACACATATATCTTTGCCGCCAAGGCCCGAGTAAGGTACTGATGTATTTGAGTCCAGGTCAGGAATTGTACACATCTCGGCGCCGCCGGGGCGCTTACCGGTGACAAATCTTCAACAGGCGCACCTCATTCTGATAAACTTGGTGGCATTCTCTTGCGCTAAAGCTCCTGACCAATGATGAACCACTGCGTCTTTATCCAGACCAACCACAAACAGATCGTCGGCGCCCTGGTCGCCGAGTACGCGCTGAAACGCAATTCAGCGCACGCCGACCAGTTCGACGTCAAGATAATGGACACGCGCGACTACCCCTTCTTCGCCGCGCACGAAGGCCAGCTGTACCTGCGCGACGGGGTCAAGCGCACCTGGCTCAACGACGACCTGCAGTCCTTCACCCCGACGCGCTTCATGCCACCGGAGCTGATGGGCTACCAGGGCCGCGCTGTGGTCATCGACCCTGATATTTTCGCCGTTGCCGATATCTGGGAGCTGCTGACACGCGACATGCAGGGCAAGGCCATCCTGTGCCGCATGCGTTCCGGCCCCAAGGGCCTGGTCGACCGCTGCATGGCCAGCAGCGTGATGCTGCTCGATTGTGCCAGGCTGAAACACTGGAAGGTCGAGGAGACCTTCAATGCCATGTTCGAATTCAAGCAGGACTACATGCCCTGGATCTGCCTGAAGATGGAAGACCGCGACACTATCGGCTTCTTCGAACCCGAGTGGAATGACTTCGACAAGCTTACCCGGGCCACCAAAATGCTGCACGTCACGCGGCGCAAAACCCAGCCGTGGAAAGCCGGCCTGCCCATCGACTGGCGGCCCGCCGAGCGCTTCCGCCTGTTCCCGCCGCTCGCCTGGGCGATGCGCGCGCGCCGCAAACTGTTCGGCGAATACGCTCTGCTCGGCAACTACAAGGAACACCCCGACAAGAACCAGACCGACCTGTTCTTCGGGCTGCTGAAGGAATGCATCAACAAGGGCATCATCAGCGAAGACATGCTGCGCGAGGAAATGAAACAGAACCACGTGCGGCACGACGCCTTCGAAGTTCTGGAACGTACCCCCGACCTGGCGCCGCCGGGCGAACCGCCGCTGAAGTTATCCGCTGCCTAGCCGCCGAGAAACAGCTTCTGCGGACTCAGCGTTTTAACATGGCAATTTCCAGCTCATAGGCAGGAAAAAGATAGCAGAAGTTTTCTTCATAGAGCTCCTGCATATATTTATTCATGTTGAACAGCTTTCCAAGCACTTTCTTTATGTGACGACGAAACCGGAATGGCGATTTGAACCGGATATATATGCTCTCGACGTCGAGATCGATATCGTTGTAAAAGCGCGGCACAGTTCTCTTGTATAAGTTATTACCGGAAAAATAGAAGGGAGTGTACAAACCCCAGAAGTTTCTATGCGTGTAATCGCTGTAGAAGTACGGATTGGAAAAATGAGGCACGACAGATATCACCCGTCCTCCGGGCTTCAACACCCGCTGAAACTCCCTGAAGAGCATTTCCAGATCATCAATGTGCTCCAGAAAATGCGACGAATAGATCAGATCAACGGTCGTATCAGGTATAAAACCCATACCTTGGCCAAGGTCCGCGACGATGTCGACTTCGTCAAGCGGCAGACGATCAATCGTAATGGAACCGCTGTACTTCCTGCGCCCACCTGGCCCCAGCTCAACAACAACCCGTTCGAGCGTTGCCGATTTTTCGATGAATACGTCCTTATTCGCTTTCATTGTTCCTGTTACACGTCATTTGTCACTTATCATGGAAACGAGTCTAGTATAATTCCCTGATTAAAGGTACCAACTCCTTTTCCTTTACTTCATCCCCGAACAGCCGAAAGAACGATCGAAACACAACCAAAGACCAGAAGTAGCGACCTGGTAAATTCGTTATCCTCCGCTTCCAGGACAATGCACGCAGCAAATATGGTTTTCTTGAAAACGCAGACGCAACAAATCAGTAGCCCATAGGCAAATATGAGGAAAGGTCAAACAACAATCGCCAGTTCTTCTTTGTACAGCAAGGCCTTGTATACGAACACACCTAAGGACAACAGAGCAAAGATTGCTACTGCTGTTCGCGTTCGGCTCATTGTCTGTCCTGACTTGCACCCCGACCGAAAAGGTCACGAATCCGTTCTGCGGCGCGCTCGACATCATCAGGCGGCGCCAATCCCCCATCCGCTGGCAACGGTTCACCAAGCCACACCGCCCGACCGTCCTGCACCAGCTGCCGCTGGATTCTTCCCACGTCGCGGTGCATACGTCGCGGCGCGAAGCGCATGGCGAATTGGTGGCTCAGGGGCTTGAAACGGTAGTTGTACCAGTATCGCCACCAGGGGCCGGCATCACCCGGATCGAAGATGTACAGCGGTTTGCCGGTGTACGCCGCCTCGGTCAACATGGACATGCTTTCGCCGGTCACCACCAGCCGGTCGGCGAGCGCCAGGTAGGCGAGGTAGGGATTTTCGGTCTGTCCCGCCCGCCACGCATGGACGTGCGCGGGCACAGTGATTTGCGCCTGAAGTTCGGCGAAGGCCGCCTTGGGCGTTCGCGCACTGCTGCTTACCAGCAATGAGCCGCCACCGTGCTGTACCAGTTCGTTGGCCTGTCGGCCCAGACGCCGGGCTTTTGCGCGCGTGAATACGAAGGGGCCGCTGTCACCCCCGACCAGCAACGCCGTCCAGGGCCGTGGCAGGTGTTCCAGGCGCGGGCGCCATTCGTCGGCAGCCTGCGCCAGCCGGTCGCGGTTGACCCCGTGCAGCGGCAAGTGGTTGTGCAGCACGTTGGCGCACTCGGACAGGAAATACTGTGGCGTGGTGACGATGAGATCAAAGCTCTCGAGCGGCGCCCAGGGCCTGCCGACGTGCACCAGGCGGGCGCGGCCCGCGCGCCGTTTGATCCAGCGGGCAACGGGCTCGTTACGGCGCCCCGCGGTGATGACCACGTCCGGCCAGGGCGGGACCAGCTCGCTGGAGGCGTCCCGGTCGATACCGGCAAGGGTCGCGCCCAGCAGGCGATTGGTGAACAGTTCCCAGCCCCGGTAGGTAAAACGCTTGACGACATACGGCCAGCCCAGCGCCTCGGCCAGGGCAATCACCTGGGCGTTGTCCCCGGCCTTGTGGCCGGTCAATACCCAGATGCGGGGCGCGTCTGCGTTGTGGGTCCCTGGCTGGTTCACGTTGCCACTGACACTCTGCTCAAAAGTCGAAAGCTTACAGAATTTGTCGCGCGACCGCAGCGTGAGACGGCCGTGTACAAATTTCGTTACAATAGCCTATCCCGACAGAGACCTTGCCCGCATCAGGTTGGATTCCCTCAAAGCCGTGATCCTCAGCCGCCATATCACCGCCGAAATCGTCAAGCCGATGCTGCTGGGCATCGCCCTGCTGGTTGTGGTGTTCACCGGCTACAGTTTTGCCGTGAAACTGTCACAGGCGGCAAACGGCGTGCTTCCGCTGCCGGTGGTGGTAAGACTGATCGGCCTGAACAGTCTCATTGCCATGGAGATACTGCTACCCACGGCACTCTATCTGTCGATCATCTCCACCCTCAGCCGTTTCTACCGCGATTCGGAAATGACCGCCATGAACGCCGCGGGCTACAACGAGACGCGCGTGATCCGCACCGTGGCCCTGTTGAGCCTGCTGGTCGCCGCACTGGTTGGCGTCATCTCCCTGTACGGCCGGCCCTGGGCGTACCGCCAGAG
>JASFNS010000218.1:0-4683 GCA_050116915.1 Thiogranum sp.
TACAAGCAACTTTCAGGCGAATCAGACTGCCGGGAACAATCCCGCGCTGGTGCACTCAGGGTACTGCGGCAACGGCTTCGAATGCCGCCTCGGCCGCACGTGGCAGCAACGGGTCCTCGCCGTCGTCCTCCGCCGATTCCATCGACGCGGTGACTATCGCCTCGGGAACCACTTTACTGTATAGGCGTAGCGATTGGCCGGCACGGATGTGATCCTCGCTGCGCAGGTTGTTGAGTGTCACCAAATCGCTGACACTGTGATTGTGGCGCAGCGCAATGCCAGACAAGGTGTCGCCCGGTTTGACCCGGTAGAAGAAATCCGGGATCTGCTGCGCATGACCTTGCGTCCGTGTAAGCAGCGCTGTAATCGTAGCGCTTCGAGTCGTCGCCGGTAAACGTAACAGATAACCTTTTGGCACATATTTCTTGTTGCTCCACACGGCAGCCTGCAAAGCCGGGTTGAGGGTCTGGACAACGTCTGCGTCCACCGCCAACTCTCGCAGCAAACTGTCCATCGCAATATAGTTCGGCAGCTTCACGGTCCAGTAGTTTTCAGTCCGCTGCCGTTGCGGCTTGCCGAAGTAGCGTTCTGCATTGCGGGTGACATCGCCCACCGCCAGAAACGCTGCATAATAGTTGCGTGATGCGAAGCCGAAACGTGGCGCCGTGTAAGTCCGGACAATATCGCCAATATCCGTGCTGCCGGTATCCTGTACCGCGCGACGCAAGCCGGACAGGCCATGGTTGTAGGCGGTGATTGTCAGAGGCCAGCTGTGCAGCTTTGAATAATAGTTCGTCAGCAAACGTACTGCGCCATCGGTTGATCTAACCGGGTCGGTGCGCTCGTCGAGGACCTCATCGACGCGCAGATAGTGGCGCCCGGTAAACCGCGTGAATTGCCACAGACCGACGGCTCCCGCATGCGACTCGGCCCGCGGATTGTAGGAAGATTCGACATACGGAAGGACCGCGAGTCCCTCCGGTAAACCGGCATCACGCAACCGCTTGCGTATACGCTGTTCCCATGCGCGCGCGCGGATGATGCCTTCACGGATGCGGTCGGCCTGTCCGCGTTGAAAGCGGATCCGGTTGGCAGCAGCTGCCAGCGTTTCAGCACTTGCGTCGTCTCCCCACAGGGCCAGAACCTTCTGCTCGCGGGGGGACAGATCCTTCCGCTTGCCGCTAGCCAGCGTGTGCAGAGCGCTCTGGTAGTTTGCCACTGCCTCTTCAATCCGGCGCTCCTGCACCTGAGCGCTGTCGTACCAGTTAAAACGCAGGGTCTCGTACACGACGGAAAGATTGTCGCTGTCGTGAACAAAGCCCGAGAGCGAGTCGATCTCGCCGTACACCCGCGTCCAGAACCCAATCGCCGGCTGCAGGGAATCGGGCCGCTCGAACGTCACGCCTGCAGCACGTTCAAGCGGAATCGCCAACAGCAATATCAGTGCAGCAAGGTTCGCGCGCAGCGTTGACATACGGCGGTAACGCATTCTGTCACGACTCGTCGACTCTGTTCGGCCAACTGCCATACACGCCCGGCCTCCCAACTTGCTCCTGAATCGCACATCATGTGCGCAAAATGAGCAAGTTTTAAGAAAATTATCAAGCAATTAGTTGCTTATTCATCGCGCACTGTCTTGGGCATTATAAACCTAATTGGAGGTGTCCGTGAAATCGGGGCAAGGCCCCAATGCCATTGTTTGCATTTAACAACAGAGCCCCGGTCCTGTTGGCTGGCCTGATCGCATCAGCCGGTATTGGGTTTGATAGGGCGAACTGATTCCGCTCCGGCCGGGCAGGTCCTTGCCTGTGCAGTTAGCCGTCCACGGTCCAGTCGAACTTGCCGATCGCGTCGCGGTACTTCTTGTCGTAGGGCTTGGCCTCGATGGCGATGTTCTTCGGTTCGAATTCCGGGGGCAGTGTCAGCTCGCCGTCGACAGCCTGTCGTCCCGTGAAATGCATGTCGAGGTAGGGACGCGTTGCCGATGAGACCTGTTTGAGCGAGAGCCGCACCGGTTTGCCGTTCAACAGCCCGTTGACGGCGATCCAGATGGTGCCCACCACCTGGTCTATCTCGTTGGCGGGATGAATGACCGAAAAGCTGAACCGGAAGTGGTTGTCACTGTCGGTCGGTTCGACCTCCAGGTCCGTCAGCTTCAGCTCGCCGGAGGGTTTATTAGCGACGGCATCTGGCGTGTCGACTTTCTGTACCCGGGTCGGGACAGTCGCGGGCGGTAGGGGCTTTTTGCCGGCGAGCGCGCGGACGATGGCCTCCGGGTCACCGACGTGCTTGCGGCCGGCTCGAAGCTCCCGCTCCAGTTTGGCGATACGTTGCCTGAGTCGGTTGCGCTCCTGCTTGAGCTGGGTGAGGCCTTGTTCCGAGTTCCGGTCCGACGCCGCGCTGGCCGGCTGTTCCATGCCTGCATGCAGGCTGCGCCCATAATCAAAGCTGAACCACATGGCCAGCATAATGCCCGCAGATAACAGCGCGACCCACAGGACGCGCCGGGACGGGCTTGCTTGGGCGACAACTTTGGGTGCGACGACGGTCTTTTTCTTGCGTGCCATGTTTCCTTTCTCTGGCCACCGCTCGGATGCGATAAAGTAACATTCGAAACGCGGAGCCGCTACTCGCGGTAACCGTGTCCGGTGCGGCCTGTGCCGGCGGTTGCGTAGCGGCTCGCTTATCCCCGAGCACCCCCTTCGGAGTCATCTTGTATCCGACTATGACGGACTTCTGAAGCGATTGTCATGGCCGAATGTAGCCGGATTGACTCCGTAGTTCAGGAATTCAAAGATCAAATCCTCCACCAAAGACGATTTCCCTGATAAATCCCTGTTACTCAGGTATGTCTGAACACGTCGGACTGGAAAATTTCGTATAAATAGTGAGTTGGGGGCATACAGCGATCAGGAGTCGCAGCGGAAGGGCAGAAATTCCCTGTATTTTTCCCGGCAGCAGAGAAGTTGGCGGAGACAGGTTCGCTGCTGACTGCAACCACCGCCACACAGTCTCGGCATGAGAGACAGTCTCTCCGGATGACTTAAGAAACGTTTGTAATTCAGTTCGATGCGCCGCTAGTAGCGGCGTTTTTTATGCGCGTTTCCGAATGCTCTGGCGTCAAATCTGGCGCCATTTCAGATTTTTCCCCGACGCCGATTTCAGGGGTTCGGTTTCGTCTTTTCTACCGCGAAATAAAGCATTAGATCTGGTGATTCTGCCGTGGATCAGAAACGCGAAAATCAACAACGAGAGACAGGCATGCTGACAGCTGCGAACTTGAAGTACGGTTTCTACGAAAGCGAACCTGGCGCAAAAAACACTTAAGAAACAACTGGTATACAGGGGTGCTGCGGGCTAATACGCAACTGCCAGCGATCAACGATACTTGACACACCGCGGCGTCGTCAAAAAACTCACCTATGGCGATTACGACCCGGGAGAGGGCGGCAGGACTGCACGGTCTCATGGTACTGAGATATCTATTTCTGCGATTTGTTCTGTGCGTGAGCTGGGCCATGAGCTTCGGCGCATTGGCCGGCGAATTGCCAACGGACAGCAGCCTGCTCCGTACGGAACCCAGTGTCCCTCTGCTGGCCGCCCGTCTCAAGGATGCGCCGCTCGAACTGCGGGCGGATTTCGCACTGGTGGCGCTGTCTGAACTGATCGAAGCCTACAGCCAAGAAGCAGACCGGGCGCGTGCTGAGTTGCGGCGTACCGGTGGCAATAGGGATCTATCGCGTTGGGTCCGGGCCATCGATGCCCTGATACGAGAGCTGCAGGGGCTGCTTGATGCGCTTCGGCCCGACATGCCGGTACAGATCATGGGGCGTGATGCTCAGACGGTATACCTGATTGTGGATGGCGAACCGGTATTGTTGAGCGGCCCAAGAGCGAGCGACAGGGCGATGCTCGAACAGCGCGTGCTTGAGCGTTTCTGCAGTCGCAATTACTGCGATGAGTTGTTCGAAGACCATCTGCCCCAGGTAGCGGCTTCGGTGACGCGGGAGCCGCCCCCCTTATGGCGCTTCAGTGACCAGGGCGGGCCGGTCTGTACGAGCGGAAGTGGTCTGGAACTCCAGTTTCGTAGCGCATCCGATCTGAGGCGCAAACGTGAAATCTGCACACACGTGGTCGCCGAGTTGAACAGCCTGATTACTGCTTTGCGCGACAGCATCAGTGACGGAAAGCCAGTCGAGTGGGCGCACCTCGCAATTCATCCGGACTCGGGGACGGATTTGCAGCGGGCCGTGTTTAACGCTGCTGGAGATTATCTGCTGCTGCCACTACCTTCGCTGTCGGGCGCGCAGCAGTTTTTCACCGCCTCTCTGCCGTGGGTGGCAGCCAGGGTGGAGGACAGGCGGTACAACTTGGTTATCCTCAATGCTGAAGAAAAACTGGGCTTGTCGACTGCAGAACCGGGAAATGCCGATCCATGAATTGATCGACCTGTCGTTCCCGAAAATCCGTATCGCTTGATATTCTTGGCCTTTTTACAGGAGGAGGTCAATCTGGGATTTTCGGGAATCGCTGCCGCCGAAGTGAATCCAAAAGCATAAAAACGGTTATCAAGCTGGTGTTCGCATTTCTATCCACCCTGTTTCGGTCTCGGGCAACCCTGCAGTTCGAGATCGTCGCTTTGAGACATCAGCTCACCGTCTAGAAGAGGTGCTCACTGCGCCG
>JASFNS010000219.1:0-4658 GCA_050116915.1 Thiogranum sp.
ACCGACTCAGGGCGCCGAAAAGTCAAAAATCTGACCGCCGACACTATGTAAGTGTTTGATTCTCCGCTGGCACACACCTTGCAATTCAGCAAAAGCTTATAAACCTTGTGTGTGCAACTTCACTTGTGAGACTGAGCGGATGAATGACTGGACACTGTTTTTGATCGTATTGAACATGACCTTCCTGGCCCCGGGAGCGCTGGCCCTGTGGATCGTCCGCCGCCAGCGCCGTCGGGCATCGCTGTGGGCAGCGGAGGTGCACGGAAGCGACGCCGCCGGACACTGACCCGGGCCCTCGTGCCCGGGCACGGGCGTTGCGCAAGCACAGAGGGAGCCGAGGCTTGGGTATGAAGGACGTCATCAGAACGCCCGCGTCTCCAGTGCCTCGCCCGACTTGTCGCGCACGACCCGCTCGACAGGTTGGCGCAACACAACGATGCACGATCTTGCCCCCTCGTCGGGGCTCGAACGTTCCATGTATAATTCGCAACCTATGATCGAAGCCATCAATGACATTGCGAGCGTCGCCGCGAGTATCATTATGCTTGCAGGTTACCATCTCTATCTGCGGATAAAGGTGCGCCGCAATCCCTACTATAGTATCCAGGCCGTCAATCGCGCCGCCCGGAGCGCCTGGGTGAAAGGGATCATGCAGGATGAATCCAGAAGCGTTCTCGGTGTACAGACACTGCGCAATTCGACCATGGCGGCGACGTTTCTGGCATCGACCGCGGTGCTGCTGATTATCGGCACGCTCACTCTGAGCGAACAGACGGACAAGCTGGTAAATACCTGGCATTCGCTGAACGCGCTCGGCTCGCTTCACCCCGGCCTGTGGACCGCCAAGCTGCTGTTCCTGCTATCCAACTTCTTTATGGCATTTTTCAGCTTCGCCATGTCCGTGCGGCTTTACAATCATGTGGGTTATCAGATCAACGTGCCCGCAAAGGATCGCCCGCCGGCCATCAACCCGAAAAATGTTGCGATCCACCTCAACCGCGCAGGCTACTACTACAGTCTGGGCATGCGCGCTTATTACTATGCCGTGCCGCTGGTGTTCTGGCTGTTCGGGCCGCTTTTCATGGTGGCGGCGACGCTGGTGCTTATTGCTGTGCTGTATCACGTTGACCGGGCACCTCAATATACGGAGGAACTCGCCCGGACGTCGCTCGGCCAGCTGAATGGCGGGAGTGACTCGAACCCGCTACTTTAGTGTATTCCTGGATATACTCTGAATTCACGAGTCAGGCGGCTGCTTCTGGTACACAGTCGCCTTACTCGCCGTCGGCGTCTTCGACGTCCTTGCCCAGCACGACGGTCCGGGCATCAGGTAGCCCGGTTAACCGCGTGAAACCCAGCTCTCTGGCGAGCGCCAGCATGCGCCGGTTTTGCGGCAACACCGTGGCTTCGAAATGCCGTACCCCGTTTTCGCCGGCGATATCCCGCAAGCGCCGCAGCAGCCGGGTGCCCACACCCTTGCCCTGCCAGTCATCGGCCACCGCCACGGCCACTTCCGCGCGGTCGCTGCCGGGCGCGCACACGTAGCGGGCTACGCCGATCTGCCGCTCGGCATCGCCGTCTGCGATGGTTGCGATCAGCGCCATCTCGGACGGATAGTCGGGATTGGTGAAACGCTCGAGCATCGCGGGCGTGAGCTGCTTCAGGGCGGAGTGAAACCGCAAGTAGCGGGAGTCCGGCGACAGGTCGCGTACAAACCGGTCTTCGATGTCGCGATCAGAGGGTCGCATGCTGCGTATGGTCACCGGCGTGCCGTCCAGCTCGATCCGTTCGCGATAATCGGGCGGCTCTGTCGGCATAGCGCAAGGTTCCGCTACTCGCCCTGGCGGGTGTGCTGCACGCCGCCCGTAAGGTCATCCGATCCTAGGCGACGGCCAGATACAGCCCGCCCACGGCGATGGCGCCACCGGCCAGTCGCGCCAGCTTTTGCAT
Organism: Thiogranum sp.; assembly: GCA_050116915.1. GTDB lineage: Bacteria > Pseudomonadota > Gammaproteobacteria > DSM-19610 > DSM-19610 > Thiogranum. Next base: position 1,951 of record JASFNS010000219.1, read on the forward strand.
ATTGAGTTTCTGCACTGCGATACCCGTGGCCATGCCGGACGCGTGCAGCAAGGCGGTGGCTGCGGCGAAGCCCGCGCTGTAGGCCATGCCGGCCACCGACAAGGGCATTTCGCTGCCGTGCGCGTGGCCGTGGAAGAGTGCGAAAACGCCGACCAGCAAAGCGCCCGCGGCTACCGGCAGTCGCATCGCGGTGGCCACCAGCACGCCCAGCACCAGTACCGAAGTCAGGATGCCCGCCTCGACAAACGGGACAGGCGCGCCATACATGCCCAGGGCGGCACCAGCCAGCATCACGGCGACGAACGTGGCGGGCACCACCCACAGCGCCCTGCCGCCCAGCTGTGCGGCCCACAATCCAACGGCAACCATCGCCAGCAGGTGATCGATGCCACTCAAGGGGTGGACGAAACCGGCCGCGAACCCGGTGGCCGGGCCCGCCAGCGGGTGGGCGAAGGCCGAAACCGGCAACAGGCAGACTGCGCCCAGCGCGACCAGGTGCGGATACAGGGATCTCTTGTTCATCGAACTCCTCCTTTTCACACGCAATAATTATTTAACCATATAACATTGCCAACGCCAGCAACAGTGGTGTCAAAATCGCCGCGGCGACGTTGGCCGCAAGGTACTGCGCGTGTTCACCAATCCTTGACATATGTTTTACCGCCCCGGCCAGAGCGAACAGCGAGAACAGCAGCGGACTCAGCGCAATAAGCCCGAGCCCGGAAATATAGCCGTCGACGGCCAGGTACAGGACCACGGCATACGCCGCGACTGCAAACACAGCATAGACGATGTTGCTCGCCCGCACCCCGAAGGCGATGGGAAAATGCCGGCGCCCGGCTGCGGCATCAGCCTCGATGTCGGGATACTGGTTCAGCAACAGCAGGTTGTTAAACAAAAAAAACGGCACCAGCGACACCAGCCAGCTCAGCGGCTCATACGTACCCGTCAAGACCACCTGGGTACCTACCACCATCAGCACCCCGAAACCCAGCCCGGGCGCGACCAGGCACAGCAAAGGCCAGCGGTTGAGCCACGGCGTATAGGTCGCGATCAGGACCAGGCCGGTCAGGCCAAGCGGCAGCAGCTGCAGCGTGCACCGCGAGAGGAGATAAAGGCCGATGCCCGCGGTCAGGGCCAGCGACAGCACGCCGACGAACAGCACCGCCCGGGCCATGCGTGGATGCCCGGGCAACGCCCCGCTGCCGCCGCTGAAGGCGGTTTTCCGGGTTTTCAAATCCAGTCCGCTGGTGAAGTCATGGTATTCGTTCAGCGTGTTGACGCTGACGTGCGCCAGGACCGCGCCAAGCAGGATCACCACCAGCAGCGATACGCTCACGGTGGCCTGCACGGTCAGCGCACTGGCCAGCCCCAGTAACACACACACCGGCGCCAGCACCAGAAACGCGGGCCGCGTTGTTTTCAGGATTACTCCAGCGTGCACAGCTGTCACCGCGACATTCGGACCAGGAGCCCGCGGGCCCGGGATATCGTGACAGGGTGCATCAGGCGCCCACCTTACCCTGCGCGCGACCTGGTCAAAGACAGCTGCGCCTGTCGAGCATGCAGCTGTGTTCGGCGTCCTCGTTTTCCACCTGAATGGTGGAATGTTCTATACCGAACCGATCATGCAGGTGTTGCTGTACCCGGCGCAGGAACTCGTTACTGAGCACAGCGTCGCTCACCACCAGGTGGACGGTGAGGGCGTTCTCGGTGGTGCTCAACGCCCAGATATGCAGGTCGTGGATGGCGCAAACGTTGTCGAGGCCGGTCAGGTAATCCCTGACCGCCGCGATGTCGATGCCTTCGGGCACGGCATCCATGGCGAGGTTGATCGAATCCCGGAACAGGCTCCAGGCACCGATGAGGATGACGACAACGATGGCCAGGCTGATGGCGGGGTCGATCCACAGCCAGCCCTTCAGCATAATGATAACGCCCGCGGCCACCACCCCCAGTGACACACCGGCGTCGGCCGCCATGTGCAGGAATGCGCTGCGGATGTTCAGGTCGTGCTTCTGGCCGGACACGAACAGCAGCGCGGTGACGGTATTGATGACCACGCCGATGGCGGCAACCACAATGACCACCGGTCCCGCGACCGGATGCGGGTTCACGAACCGGCCGATGGCCTCCCAGGTAATACCGCCCAGTGCCACCAGCAGCAGCACCGCGCCGCTGAGCGACGCCATGATGGTGGCCTTGCGGAACCCGTAGGTGCGCTTGTCGGTCGCGGTACGCGCGGCCAGTGCGCTTGCGCCCCAGGCGAGCAACAGGCTGGCGACGTCGCTGAGATTGTGCCCTGCGTCGGCGATCAGCGCCAGCGACTGTGCCATGACACCGTAGCCGGCCTCGATCAGGACAAAAATGACATTCAGCGCGATACCGATAGCAAACGCGCGGCTGTAGTTGGCCACCTCATGGCTGTGATGGCTGTGATCGTGCGGCATAGCCCGGCTACAACCCGCGGACTTTTTCCAGCATGGCCTGGGCATGCCCGTCCGCGGTCACCCCGTACAGCGCCTCTTCCAGGATTCCCTCCTTGTTGATGAGAAACGTGGAACGCACTATGCCCATGGATTTTTTGCCGTTCTTTTCCTTCTCCTGCCAGACCCCGTAGGCCTCGCACAGCTCGCCGCCGGTGTCGGCAAGCAGGTCGAGCTTGAGCCCGTACTTGTCAATAAAGGCCTGGTGGCTGGCACAGGAAT
>JASFNS010000220.1:0-4641 GCA_050116915.1 Thiogranum sp.
ACCAGTTGTAAAAATGGCCGCGATAGCGCTCCAGCTTTTCCATCGTAGCCAGCGTGTTCCCGGTGCGACGCAGAAGTTCTCCCGCGCCAATGTAGCCGAAATCGTATGCCGCCAGGTTAGCCAGCAGCGCCATGCCGATGTTGGTGGGCGAGGTACGCGAGGCGATTGCCGGCGCCGGGTATTCCTGGAAGTTATCCGGCGGCAGCCAGTTGTCTTCGGGAGCGACGAACTCGGCGAAAAAGCGCCAGGTGCGCCGGGCCGATGCGCGCAGGAACGCCCGCTGCTCGATGGTCAAATCCGGTGCCGGGGATACCAGCGGCCTGCTGATCCACCAGCCGATGGCGGGCGCCACCAGCCAGAGCAACAACACCGGCGCCCAGAACAGCCACTCCGCCGGGCGGGCCTGCCACAGCGCAAGGGCCAGCGCCACCGCCACTGCGGGCGCACTCCACATCTCCACGAAGAAATCGGCCAGCGTGCGACACGCATTGCGACCTGCGTAGGAGCGCAGTTGCCAGAGCAACAACCCGTGTCGCGTGAACAGCATCCGCACGCCCGAGCGGCGCAGCGCGTCCAGGCAAATCAGCGCGTCATAGGGCAAAAACACCAGCGCCAGCAAGGCGAGCGCTATGGGGCGGCCCGCCGATTTGGCTGTCAGGAGAAGGTGCACCGGCCAGTCACGTTCTTCCGGCTTGCGGATGAACTCAATCGCCGCCCCCAGCATGGTGGGCAGAAACAGTACACTCGCGACCAGCAGGGTCCAGAACCACGCCGGTCCGGGGCCAAACAGCCAGCCGCCCGCCAGCAGGGCAAACAGCGCCGGCGGCACGAGACTGCGTCGCAGGTTGTCGAACAGTTTCCACAGCGACAAGGCGGAAAGCGGATTCGGCTGCCGCGGCGCCTTCGAGCCGTTCGGCCCACCCGGCACTGGCGGTCCCGGTACACGCGGCAGCAGCCAGCCGGCAAGCTGCCAGTCGCCGCGTATCCACCGGTGTCGGCGGCTGGCCTCCATGGCGTACCTGGCCGGGAGCTCTTCAATGAGCTCGACATCGGTCACCAGTGCCGAGCGCGCATAGCCGCTTTCCAGCAGGTCGTGACTGAGAATAAGATTCTCGGGAAAGCGTCCATCGACAGCCTGACGAAACGCATCCACGTCGTAGATGCCCTTACCGATAAACGACCCTTCGCCGAAAATGTCCTGATAGACATCCGAGACCTGGCGCGAGTAGGGATCGATACCCGACTCACCTGCGAACAGTTGCGTAAAGCGTGACTGGCCTGCACTGGTCAGGCTGATCGAGGCGCGTGGTTGCAGGATCGCATAGCCCTCGACAACGCGTCCCTTGTCGGCGTCGTAGACGGGCCGATTGAGAGGATGCGCAATGTTACCTACGAGGGTGCGCGCCGCGTCACGCGGCAGTTGCGTGTCGGTATCCAGCGTGATGACGTACTTGATCGACGGGAGGATGGATACATCACCGACAATATCGGAGAATGCGGCTTGCTCCCCGCCCCGCAGCAAGGCGTTGAATTGCTCCAGTTTACCGCGCTTGCGCTCATAGCCCATCCACACCCGTTCACAGGGGTTCCACACCCGGGGACGGTGAAACAGGTAGAAGATGCAGGCACGGTCGTCGCGGTAGGTCTCGTTGAGCGCCCGGACAGCGGCTGTCGCGCGCGCCAGCAACAGCGCATCTTCCGGCAGAGTGCGCTCGGGCGCGTCACGGAAATCCGTCAGCAGGGCAAACAACAGATTCGGATCGCGATTTCCGAGATAGCGAATCTCCAGCGCTTCGATCAGATCATCGATCTCCTGCGGACTGCCGAGCAGGGTGGGAACAACCACCATCGTGCGGTGAACAGACGGGATACCTGTGGAAAAATCCAGGCGTGGTAACCCACGAGGCGGCAAGACGAGCGTGACGAACTGGTTAACCAGTGGGACGGCCAGCGCAGAGACGCCGGTCAGGCCGGTAAGCGCAAAAAACCAGTACCGCCAGTCCGCGAGCGCGAATCCTTCGAAGGGGGCAAGCACGAGCCAGGTGGCCAGTACGCTAAGCAAAAGGATGGGCCCGAGGTACAGGAACAGGCGGAAATGCCGGCTCGCCCGGGTGACCCGCAAACTCCACGGCAGACGACAGGCGACCGCCCGCTCCAGACCCGGTCGTCCGTGATCGATCAGGTAGTATCCGACATGCGCGCTGCGATCGCCGACACCCAGTCGCGCGGCAGCCGCCTGTGCCCGCACAATGGCCTCGCGTGCCACTTCCGGTTCGCTGCGTGAACTGCCCCGCGCGATGTCTTCGATGACGTGCCGGTAACGGTCGCGGGTGGCAAAATCCTGGCTGGCGTGCATCCCGGCCGGGTCTTCACGCAGCGTCTGTTCAACGACACTGAGCGACTCGACGTAATTCCTCCAGTCCATTGCGCCGATGAAACGCAGACTGCCGATACTGTTGGCAATGGAAATCTGGTTGGTCGCGGCGGTTCGGCCTGCCGCTGCCGACAACTGCGTCGCGGTCACCCCCTGTTCGAGCAGTTTCTGCTCGACCCAGGTTTGAACGAAGGCCATGGCGGGCCCTTGCGCCTGCAGCCGCGCGTAAAACTCCTCCACAAACGCCGCGGTCAGCGGGACATCGGCATTGGCAAACTCGGCCAGCAGCTGGATAAGTTGTTTCGGCTCCCTTTCGGCCGTGGCGAGCATACGGTCTGCCCAGCTGATGGCCGCGTCGCGCTCCTCCCGCCGGCGGGCGATACGCAAGCCGACGCGACGCAGGTTTTCCAGCAGCGCCAGCTGCAGCATGATCGGAAATGCCCACAGTTCGCCCAGTTTCAACGGTGCAACGCTCTGGTAGGCGGCGACGAACTGGGTGGCATTATCGCTGTCGACGCGACCGTCCATGTGAGAGATCAGCTCCAGCGCCAGGTCATAGATCCGCGGGAAACCGCCTGACGGGCCATCAGCCAGTCGCGGCAACTGCCGGCTGTAGCCGCGCGGCAGGTGCCGCCGCGCCAGACCGATCTGCTGTTCAATGAGATAAAAGTTGTCGAGCAGCCAGGCCTCGGCCGGCGCGATCCGTTGCCCCGACGTGGCTGCCGCCGTGACCACGTCATACGCCGCGAGCAGCACGCGCGCATTGTCTGCGAGGCGCGGCAGCAACCTGTCTGCGCCTGGATGCGGATCCAGACTGTGCTGGCCGGCCAGCGTTACCGCGTGACGCTTCAGTTGCTCGATACTGAACAACTCCGAGCGCAGCAACTCGGTATCGCGCTCGTTACGCAGCGCATTGCGTGTGCGCGTCGAAAACCCGAACTCTCTGGTGACTATGAGATCCTCCTGGCCGGAACCTTGGGCAACCCGCGGCGCTCTGCCCGTATGAAATGGTCTCTGTCTGAAACCTGGGGTGACCAACAATGAAACAGGGTCATCAACACAACGAACGGGCACAATCCAGCAGGCCGATATGCAAACCGACCGATCTCTCCAGGACGCTCAGAAACGGATCAGCCCATGATGACTGAGATAGCAGCAGGGCGGCGAGCGCCAGCAACAGAAGCACCGCCCCGGCGGCGGCCTTGATGTCCAGGAACTGTGCAAACGGTCTGGTCAGCCAATCGACGGGTTCGCCTGGCAGTCGAACCGCCCCTGTATCGGCTTGGCGATCCTCCTTACTCATTCAGGTCTGCCACTGAAGCGGGTCCGGTGCATGCCAGGCGCCGAGGTACTTCACGGTTTTCGTAACCCTGCAGAAAACAACCGCTCACCCGATAGCGTGGGCAGAAAGGCTGTGACATGCCGGCTGGAGCCTGCCACCAGTTTGGTAAGACACCGGGTTAACAGCACTGCTCACAAAACCGGGGTGCCAATGATCGCAGGCAACCGTCGCGACAACGCGCGGCGCAACCGCACGCTTCGGTTGACGTTTCTCTGATCAGGCTGATACTTCGAAACCCGATCCGGTTCAACGAGTCCGGTCGGGGCCCAGGAAATCCCTGGGTTCCTTCCGGGACTTCTTCGCCGCCTTCTTCTCTTTCGGCGTCATGGCCGGCTTCTTCTTCTCTTCCCTGTTGCTTCTTCGTTCTTTCGTCATGATCTGTTGCTCCAAATATATTGAAGGGTGATGTTCCGGCGAACGACTGCCAGACCCGGCCGCCTGTGCCTGGTCATTGATGCAAAGGCGAGGTTGTACAGCGTACTGAACGCCGAGAGAGGGGTTCGTCCTAGGGGAAAGCGGGGAACATCCCCGTATCTGCCGAGAGAAACAGCTAAGGCGGCGTGGAGCAAAGGTGATGATAGCACAAAAACTGTGTGACTTCGCCGGCTCCCTCAAAAGACACGCGCCCGGTGTCCGCGATGTGATGCAAGCGGAGATTTTCGGATCCGTAGCGATCGACCCGCTGAACCCCTATCAGGGTGGGCTATCCAGCAACTCCACCCGGACATCCATGCCGGTGAACAGTGCCGGCGGCCCGAACTGATGGTAGACCGCGACGTCGGCTGCATCGCGCCCGTAGGCCACTGCGATCCGCCCGCCGCGCAGGACCTCCTGCGTGGGGTCGAAGGTGTACCAGCGCCCAGCCACGTACGCCTCGAACCATGCGTGCAGGTCCATGGGCTCAAGGCCGTAGAGAAATCCGACC
>JASFNS010000221.1:0-4639 GCA_050116915.1 Thiogranum sp.
GCCTCCAGTTCGGCAAGACTGGTGGACTCCTCGTCGAGCAACAGGTCGACGACTTCCTGTGCGGCGAGAACCAGCAGCTGCTGGGCGTCGAACTGGCGGGACTCGCGGAGAATTTCGCGGAAAATCTCGTAGCAAACCGTTTCGGCGGTTTTCACCGAGCCGCGTCCGCCGCAGGTGGGGCAGGATTCGCACAGCACGTGTTCCAGGCTCTCGCGGGTGCGCTTGCGGGTCATCTGTACCAGGCCGAGACTGGAAATTTCGCTGATATGGCAATTGGCGTGGTCGCGTTCCACGTGTTTTTCCAGGGCACGCAACACCTGGCGCTTGTGCTCGTCGTTCTGCATATCGATGAAGTCGATAATAATAATGCCGCCGAGGTTACGCAGCCGCAGGTGGCGAACGATCGCCTGCGCGGCCTCCAGGTTGGTCTTGAATATAGTCTCCTCGAGATTGCGGTGGCCGACGTAGGCACCGGTATTGACGTCAATGGTGGTCATGGCCTCGGTTTGATCGATCACCAGGTGACCGCCGGACTTCAATTGCACCTTGCGCTCCAGCGCCTTCTGGATCTCGTCATCGATACCGTAGAGGTCGAAAATCGGCCGCTCGCCCGGGTAGTACTCCAGCTTGTTCAGCAGGTCCGGCGTAAACTGGCGGACAAAACGATCGACGCGCTGAAAGGTTTCGCGCGAATCGATGCGCAGCTTCTCCACCTCGGTGTCGGAAATATCGCGCAGCACGCGCAACACCAGTGGCAGGTCTTCGTGCACGACGTCGCCCGGGCCGGCTTTCGGCACCTCTTCCTGCACCGACGCCCACAGGCGCTGCAGGAAGTGCAGATCCGAGGCGATGGATTCCTCGTCCACCCCTTCGGCGGCGGTGCGCAGGATAAAACCACCAGGCTTTTCCTCGTCGCGTTCACGCAGCACGATCTCGCGCAGGCGTTGCCGCTCCACCTCGTCCTCGATTCGCTGCGAAACGCCGACGGTGCGGGTTTCCGGCATGAACACCAGGTAGCGGGAGGGAATGGTAATGTGCGTGGTCAGGCGGGCGCCCTTGGTACCCAACGGGTCCTTGATCACCTGAACCAGCAGTTGCTGGCCTTCCTGCAACAGGCTGGTGATGCTGTCGTCGCCGGCGCTGAGCGCGACGTCGCTGCCCTCCTCGCTACCGATTACCGCAATGTCGGAAGCGTGCAGAAATGCCGCCCGTTCCAGGCCGATATCGACAAACGCCGCCTGCATGCCCGGCAGCACCCGTTTGACGACGCCCTTGTAGATATTCCCCACCAGGCCGCGGCGCCGGGCACGCTCGATAAACACTTCCTGGAGCATGCCGTTCTCGACCGCCGCCACGCGGGTTTCCTGCGGTGTTACGTTGACCAGCAGTTCAACTGTCATGAATGTGAACCCAATATTCGAATACCGAAATCATCTAACAGGCGGGCGGTTTCATAAAGCGGCAAGCCCATGACCCCCGAGTAGCTGCCGTCCAGTCTCTCGATGAACGCCGCGGCCAGCCCCTGTATGGCGTAACCGCCGGCCTTGTCGCGCGGTTCGCCGCTGCGCCAGTAGGCCGCTATTTCACTGTCGCCGATCTGCCGGAACCGAACCGTGCTGCGGCTCACAGCAACCGCCTCGCGGCCCGCGACCAGGGCCACGGCGCTGAATACCTCGTGGACCCGCCCCGACAGCAGGCGCAACATGTCACGGGCATCGGCGAAACCGGCCGGTTTGCCGAGTATCCGCCCGTCGACCACAACCGCGGTATCGGCCCCCAGCACCGGCGCCGCACAACTGCCGGCGCGGCGCACGGCGCGGGCTTTTTCCAGCGCCAGGCGCGCCACGTAGTCGGCCGGCGATTCGCCCGCACGCGGCGTTTCGTCGATGTCAGCGACCTGCTGCTCGAACTCGATGCCGATCTGCGCCAGCAGTTCACAACGCCGGGGCGAGGCCGAGGCGAGTACCAGTTGCGGTCGCTTCATCCTGCGCGGTGGTAAGGGTGCCCGCTCATCAGCGTCCAGGCACGGTACAATTGTTCGGCCAGCACCACGCGAACCAGCGGGTGCGGCAAGGTCAACGGCGACAGGGACCAGCGTTGACCGGCGCGCGCCAGGCAGTCGGCGGCCAGGCCGTCGGGACCGCCGACCAGCAGGCTGACGTCCCGGCCGTCCTGCATCCACCCGCCCAGTTCACCGGCGAGTTGTTCGGTAGACCAGCCGCGGCCGCCGACGTCCAGGGCGATGACACGCTGCCTTTCATTGACAGCGGCCAGCATGCGGCTACCTTCTTCAGTGACGGCACGCTCCACCGGCCGAGACTTGCCGCGCCGGCCCAGCGGAACCTCCGTCAACGCCAGGCTGCATTCGCGCGGCATTCGCCGGGCGTACTCGCGGTAACCCTCGGTGACCCAGGCGGGCATACGCGTGCCGACGGCGATGAGCATGATCTGCATAGCCGCACCGGCTCAACGCCGCTCGCTCTTTTCGCGGCTCTCCTCGGTCACCGACCAGAGCTTCTCCAGCGCGTAGAACTCGCGGATACGCGGCTGCATGACGTGCACCACCACGTCCCCCAGATCGACCAGTACCCACTCGCCTTCGCGCTCGCCCTCGACCCCCACGGGCGGCACGCCGGCCTTTTTGCAGGCCATTACCACGGCATCGGCCAGCGACTTGACGTGGCGGGCCGATGTGCCGCTGGCGATAATCATGACATCCGTCACCGGGGTCAGCTCGCGCACATCGTACTCGACAATGTCCAGACCCTTGAGGTCATCCAGCGCCTTCAGTGCTGTGGCTTTCAACTCATCAGTTTGCATACCAGTTCTCTTGCATAATACGTTCGAGTACCGCTTCCGGCATCAGGTAGCGAGCGCTGCGCCCGCTGCGCAGCAAATCGCGGATACGTGTCGAGGAAACCGCCATCTGTGTCACCGGCACCCCCAGCACAGCGCCTGCGGGCCGCGCCACCAGGTCTTTCACACCAGCCACCCGCGCCGCCTGCAGCTGCCGGGCGAGCGCACCGTCCTGCGGCCAGTGATTGCCCGGACGCTGCATGACCACCAGGTGGCAGAGTGCCGGAATCTCTTCCCAGCGATGCCAGCTGTCCAGACCCGCGAGCGCGTCCATGCCGAGCGCCAGGCACAGCGGTCGCTCGCCGAGTTCTTCGCGCAGCGACGCCAGGGTGTCCACCATGTAGGAGGGTCCTTCACGCCGCAGTTCGCGCGTGTCGATCGCCAGGCCCGGCTCGCCTTCGATCGCCAGGCGCAGCAGTGCCAGCCGCTGCTCATGGGAAAGCCACGGCATCTCCCGGTGCGGCGGGGTACGGCAGGGCAACAGGTGGACACGCTCGATTCCCAGCGCCTGCTGCACATCCAGCGCCGGGCGCAGGTGGCCGAAATGGACAGGATCGAAAGTACCCCCGAGGATGCAGATCATGCGGCCTTCCGCCGCTTACTCCCGGATATGACCATCGCCCAGCACAATGAACTTCAGGGTCGTCAGGCCCTCGAGACCGACCGGACCGCGGGCGTGCAGCTTGTCGGTGCTGATGCCGATTTCCGCGCCCAGACCGTATTCGAAACCGTCGGCGAAACGCGACGAGGCGTTAACCATCACCGAGCTGGAATCGACTTCGCGGAGAAAACGCCGCGCGCGGCTGATATTTTCGGTAACGATGGCATCGGTATGCTGTGAACCGTGCCGTTCGATGTGGTCCATGGCCGCATCCATGTCGTCGACCACCCGCACCGCGAGGATGGGGGCGAGGTATTCCTCGTCCCAATCGGCGTCCTGCGCGGCCTTGATACCGTCAAGAATGGCACGTGTGCGCTCACAGCCGCGCAGTTCCACTCCCTTTTCGCGGTACAGCCTGGCCAGCTCCGGCAGGACCCGCCCGGCGATACCCTCGGCAACCAGCAGGGTTTCCATGGTATTGCAGGTGCCATAGCGCTGGGTCTTGGCGTTGACGGCCACCTTCACCGCCTTGTCTATGTCCGCCTGATCATCGATATAGGTGTGACAGACGCCGTGCAGGTGCTTGATCACGGGGATTCTGGATTCGGCCGTGATGCGTTCGATCAGCCCCTTGCCGCCGCGCGGCACAATGACGTCGACATATTTGTCGAGTTTCAGCAGCTCACCAACCGCAGCCCGGTCGGTGGTGGCGACCACCTGCACCGCGGTGGCGGGCAGGCCGGCCTTCGCCAGGCCCTGTTCGATACACCGCGCAATGGCCTGGTTGGCGTGCAGCGCCTCGGAGCCGCCGCGCAGAATACAGGCGTTGCCGGATTTCAGACACAGCGCCGCGGCATCTGCAGTCACGTTGGGCCGCGACTCGTAGATAATGCCGATGACGCCGAGCGGCACCCGCATGCGCCCCACCTGGATACCCGACGGCCGGTAGTCGAGGTCGCTGATGGCACCCACGGGATCCGGTAAGGCCGCGATCTGGCGCAGGCCCTCGGCCATGGAGCGGATACGTGCGCCGGTCAGTTCCAGGCGATCCAGCAGCGCCGCGTCCAGGCCACCCCGCCGGCCGGCTTCGAGATCCTTCTGATTTTCCGCTTGCAGGCGTGCCTGGTCGGCCAGAATGGCATCGGCAATCGCGTGCAGCGCCGCGTTCTTGGCGGCGGTTTC
>JASFNS010000222.1:0-4632 GCA_050116915.1 Thiogranum sp.
CGCTCCAGCCTAGAATGGATTTAAAGAAATCCGCCGTTTCCTCCAGCCTGGAGACCGTAAGCCCGAGGTGATGAATGCCTTCTGTTACCGGTGAACTCATGCCGTGCCTTCTTTAACATAACTACTCTAGATAGCATACGCCGTATAACGCAACATCGACGACGCCGGCGCGTTAAGAGCGGAAATACGATAATTGGTAAAGCGTCTGCCGTTTATCATGAATATCCCTGTCGCTTCTTATCGTCCCAACTGCCGGTCATTCTTGCGCTTTTGACCGGGTGGGGCAACAAGCGTGGTTGAACAGCGGATGCGTTGATGACAGGCGGATGCCTGCAACCAACAGCGCGGCGGGCCAGCGGCATCCCGTCAGTCGCGTAAAGGTTTTGTTAAGACGCATCTTCCGCCCACGGAAACGCGTGGGGATCGAAGCCTTCGTCCAGCGTCGGCTTGATGACCTGAAAATACGGCGACAGGTCGAAGTCCCGCGGCGTGAACAGGCTGTGATGGCGTATCTCCAGCAGCTCTTCGTTGCAGTCCTCGCACGTCGGGTCACTGGCCTTTTCCAGCACCACCTCGGGCAGGATGGGGTAGCGCACCGACTGGAAGGCCTGCGCAATCAGCGACGAGCAGATGGCACGGGTGGGATCGCCGCTGCCCAGCGCGATCATGCGGCGGCGCCAGCGGGTGGGCACGGGCGGGGTCTGGATCACATAGCGCGCCAGGTCGAAGACGTTTTTCAGATCGTAGGTATGCCCGAGTCGGGCTATGGCGAATTCCACGGCGGTATCGATCTCCTCCGTCGACAGGCCCACCGGGCGGCAGATGCGGGTCGGCAGGTCCCAGAACTTTTCCAGGCGCACCAGCTGCACACCCTCGACGACATCCGCTTCCAGCAGGAAGTCTTCGGCCTGCCCTGCGTAAGCCGGGTCGGGGTTGGCACCGACGAACAGGGCCGCGTGCGACCAGGTGGACTGGGTGAGGTACTTGATGGCCACGCTGATGCGGTTGGAGCCTTCCACCAGCAACACGTCGCCGCGGCGCAGCGAGGCGGCGAGCTGCTCGGGTTTGCAGGTGGCGACGCGCATGCCGCGGCTGGCGGGTTTGACCAGGTAGTGCGCGAGCCAGCGTCCGAGGGTGTCCAGCAGCATCATGACAGGGACTCCGGCTGGGCTGCTGGCTTTTCCATCGCCTGCGTGCGGATCAGAACTTTTTCCGCAAACTCAGGTGGTCGCCCTGGTTCTGCAGGTCAAGGCGCCGCAGAAAGCTCATGCCCAGCAGTACTTCGCGTGGCATCGAGCCGTCGAGCACCACGGCGTCCACGTTGCGCAGTTCGATATCGCCGACCTTCACCCGTTCCAGCTTGACGCTGAAGGCCTGGGTGACGCTCGACGCGGTGGCCACGTAGGTTGAGTCGCCTTCCACGCGAAAGTCGATGCCCAGCCGCCGCGCCTCGTTGGCGTTCATGGCCACCGCGCTCGCGCCGGTGTCGACCAGAAAGCTGACCGGCAGGCCGTTGATGCTGCCCACGGTTTTGAACATGCCCTGGTTGTCGCGGTAGATACGCACTTCGTCGCCGCTGGCGGCGTGCTTCGCGGGGGCGCGGGCACGGCCGTCGAGGCGGCGCTCGAGGGTCTTGCCATGGTAGCGGAACACGGCGCCGCCGCTGTCGGCCGACACCAGGGTGACGCCCTCGGGGCTGGTCTGGCCGCTGCGCAACAGGTGACGTTTGCCGTCGATGTCGACCATGACGCGGTCCTTGAACAGGGCGACCACGTGGATGTCTTTGAACGCAAGGGCTGCCAGCGGCAGCGCCAGCAGCAGGATGAACAGGCGGCGCAAACTGCGACTGCGGCAAGCCGCGCTCATTCCAGCCACCGCGCCACCAGGGCGACGCCGATCGCCGCGGGGATCCCCGCCAGCAGATCATCCAGCATGATGCCCGCGCCGCCGCTGATTTTTTTGTCCGCCACGCTGATAGGCCAGGGTTTCCAGATATCGAACAGTCGGAACAGGATAAAGCCTGCAAGCAGACTGATCCAGCTGCCGCTCGCCGGGATCATGGTGACGAGATATCCGGCGAACTCGTCCCAGACGATCCCGGGGTGGTCGTGGGTGCGCAGGGTTGCCGCGGCCCGCCCGCAGATGGCGACACCGGCCACGGCCACGGCGGCCACCGCGGCGAGGTAGACCGGCTGGGAAAACTGGCTCAGCCACAGGTACAGCGGCACCGCCATCAGGGTGCCCGCGGTGCCGGGCGCCCTGGGTGCGAGCCCTGCACCGAAACCGAAAGCCAGGAACAGCACCGGGTCGCGGAAAACCTGGCCGGCGCGCACCCTAGTCATCGTCATCCGTAAGGAAGTGATCGAAACCGTGTATCGCGGGAGTGATGATGCGCCCGTCGGGAAACTTGCAGCGCAGGCCGGGCTGCGCGTCGATGACACCGATTTCCGCGACGCTGAGCACCTGTTGCTGCAACAGGGCGTCGAGTTGCGCGCGCCGCTCGGGGGCCACGCTGAAACACAGTTCGTAGTCGTCGCCGCCATTGCACTGGTATTCCAGCACCTCGCCCGCGGGCAGGTTCTGCAACGCCGACGACGCCGGCAGCCGCTCCGGGTACAGCGTCGCGCCGCAGCGGCTGGCCTCGAGAATATGTCCCAGGTCCGCCAGCAGGCCGTCGGACACATCGATGGCGGCGGCCGCCACACCGCCCAGCAACTGCCCCAGGGCGACGCGCGGCTCGGGTCGGTTGAGTCGTTCGAACACAAAGGCATCCACGGCGCCACTTTGCAGCTGGTGCAGCGCACAGGCGGCGTCGCCCAGCGTGCCGCTGACGAACAGCGCCTGGCCCGGCTTGGCGGCATCGCGGCGCAATACCTTGCCGGGCTCGATATAGCCCTGCAACTGCACGCTCACCGACAGCGGTCCGCGGGTGGTATCGCCGCCCACCAGCGCCACCTGGTACTGGTCGGCGAGACTGTAGAAGCCGTCGGCGAAGGCCTGCAGCCAGTCCTTGTCGACAGCGGGCATGGTCAGCGACAGCGTCGCCCAGGCGGGCGTGGCGCCCATGGCGGCGAAGTCGCTCAGGTTCACCGCCAGCGCCTTCCAGCCGATGTCGAAGGCGGCGGTGTCGTCGGGGAAGTGGCGGCCGGCCACCAGGGTATCCACGGCCAGCACCAGCTGGCGGTCTTTGGGCACTTTCAGCAGCGCGGCATCGTCGCCGACGCCCAGCACCACGTCGTCACGGTAGGCGCCCTGGCGGGTAAAGAAGCGTGCAATGATGTCGAACTCGGAAAGCGCCATGCTGTCACCGCCCGGCCCGGTGCGGCAATCGCGCCAGCAAGCGGTCGAGCTGGTTGGCGAACGCCATCCGGTCACTGTGGCTGAGCGGTGACGGGCCGCCGGTATTCACGCCGCTGCCGCGCAGCTCGTCCATGAAATCGCGCATACTCAGTCGCTCCTTGATGTTGGTGTTGTCCAGCAGGTCGCCGCGCGGGGTCAGCACCACCGCCCCCTTGGCGACGACTTCCGCGGCCAGCGGAATGTCGGCGGTGATCACCAGATCGCCGAACGCCACGTGATTGGCGATGTAGGCATCGGCTACGTCGAAACCGGCGCCGACCTGAACGTTGCGGATATAGGGCGACGGCGGCACCCGGATCTGCTGGTTCGCCACCAGCGTGGTGGACAGCTTCACGCGGTCGGCGGCGCGGAACAGGATTTCCTTGATAACCGCGGGACAGGCGTCGGCGTCGACCCAGATGTTCATTTATTTTTTCAGCAGCCCGCTGCCGCCCTGCCCCTGCGGGTGTTCCACGGCACGCAGCTGGCGTGCGGTTTTGTCGAGAATGCCGTTGACATATTTGTAGGCCTGCTCGGCACCGAACTTCTTGGTGAGGTTGACCGATTCGTTGATGATAACTTTGTAGGGAATGTCGATGCGCGTCAACAGCTCGTAACTGGCCATGCGCAGCACTGCGCGCTCCACCGGGTCGAGCTCGTTCACCGGCCGGTCGAGATAGGGGCTGAACGCCGCTTCCACTTCGTCGAGCCGCGCGGGTATTTCGTGCAGCAACTCATGGAAGTAATCCTTGTCGGCCTTGGAAAAATCCTCGTCTTCGAAAAACTGCACCTCGATCTCGGACAGGTTGCTGCCCGACAGGTCCCACTGGTAGAGCGCCTGCACGGCGAGGCGCCGCGCGCGGGTGCGCAGGGCGGCGCTGGCTTTGTCGGCTGCGACCACGATAGCGCCGGGTTACTTGCCGATCTCGCGCAGCAGGTTGACCATTTCAATGGTCGACATCGCGGCCTCGGCGCCCTTGTTACCGGCCTTGGTGCCGGCGCGCTCGATGGCCTGCTCGATGCTGTCCACGGTCAACACACCGAAGGCGATGGGGATATCGTGCTGCAGCGACACCTGCGACAGGCCCTTGGTGCACTCGCCGGCCACGTACTCGAAGTGCGGCGTACCGCCGCGGATGACGGCGCCCAGCGCGATGATGGCCTCGTAACGCTGAGCGGCGGCCAGCCGCTTGGCGGCGATGGGCATTTCATAGGCGCCGGGCACGCGCACGATGTGCAGGTCGCGGTCCTCGGCACCGTGGCGCTTCAGGGTATCGATGGCGCCCGACAGCA
>JASFNS010000223.1:0-4632 GCA_050116915.1 Thiogranum sp.
CCGTACCCGGCGGCAAGTATTTGCCACGGGGCAAACACCGCTGGTGTCACGCCTGTCAGCGCTCGAGCCACGAAACCATGTCAATTTTTATCGGAATCGATATCGGCACCTCGGCATGTCGCGCCTGCGCGATAAATGCCAATGCCGACATTGTCGCCCGGTTCCGCTCGGATCTGCCGGCGCCCGTGCGGACCGCTGAAGGCGTCCAGCAGGAACCTGCGGTCTGGTGGCAGGCGCTGTGCGCAAGCCTGCAGGCGCTGTGCACGCGGATCGATCCGCGACAGGTCGAACGTATGGCCGTCGACGGCACCTCGGCGACACTGCTGCTCTGCCGCCCGGACGGCACACCAATCACCCCGGGACTGATGTACAACGACATGCGCGCTGTCACGACGGCTGCGCTGATCGATCAACAGGCGCCGGCCGAAAGCGCTGCGCGCGGCGCCTCCTCCAGCCTGGCGAAATGCCTGTATCTGCGCACCGAATGTCGCGATGAGCCCTGCCTGGCCCTGCACCAGGCTGACTGGCTGGCGGGATCCCTGACGGGCCAGTACGGGCTCTGCGATGAAAACAACGCGCTCAAACTGGGCTACGACGTCGAGCAACGTTGCTGGCCGGCCTGGCTCGATAATCTGCCGCTGGCGCCGGTGCAACTGCCGCAGGTGGTTCCCCCGGGCACGCCGATCGGCACACTGCGTGCGGATCTGGCGGACGCCTGGGGTTTGCCCGCGGGCGTGGCGGTTGTCGCCGGCACTACCGACAGCACCGCGGGATTCATCGCGTCGGGCGCGAACCGCATCGGCACGGCCGTCAGCTCGCTGGGCAGCACGCTGGTACTGAAGGTGCTGTCCGAACGGCCGGTTTATGCCGCCGACTACGGCGTCTACAGCCATCGCCTGGGCAACTGCTGGCTGGCGGGCGGCGCTTCGAACGCCGGCGGCGCCGTGTTGCAGTCGCTGTTCGGCCGCTGCGATATCAAACGCTTCACGCGGCTGTTGAAACCGGCCGTGCCGACCGGCCTCGACTACTATCCGCTGCCCGGCACGGGCGAACGCTTCCCCGTGCGGGATCCCGAACTGGAGCCGCGCCTGCGACCCCGGCCAGCTTCCGATGCGGTTTTTTTTCAGGCGATTCTCGAAGCGCTGGCGGACATCGAACAGCGCGGCTACCGGTTGCTGGCGGAGCTAGGCGCGCCCTACCCGTCGCGGGTACTGAGCGTCGGCGGTGGCGCCGGCAACCGCGGCTGGCAGGCCATTCGCGCCCAGCGGCTGCGGGTGCCCGTCAGCCGGCCCGCTCACCAGGAAGCCGCCTATGGCTCAGCCCTTCTGGCCCTCCGGGGCCAGGCCGTTTTCCCGGACCCATAACACCGTAGCCCCGGCGACCGCGGCCGGCATGACGAAAAAGTTCAGCACCGGCACCAGGGTCGCCAGCATCACCAGACCGCCGAAACTCCAGGCAAGCAGCGGCCGTTTGCGCAAACGTGCCCGCTGATCCTTGAAAAACAGCCCATGGTTGGCCATGGGGAAATCCACGTATTGCACGGTCATCATCCAGGCGCTGAACAGAACCCAAAGCACCGATGCCGCCACGTTCACCAGCGGCACCAGCAGAAGCACCAGCAGCGGCAGTGCGCGCAGCGCAAAGTACAGCAGTTTGCGCAACTCCGACAGGATGCTCGGCAGCACGTCGCGCAGCAGCTGCCGCCAGTCGCCTTCCAGCCGCCGCCCGGTCAGGTGGCATTCGACCGCCTCGGCCAGCATGCCGTTGAACGGCGCCGCAATCAGGTTGGCGACTATCGAGAAGCCGTAGAAAATCACCACCAGGCTGGTCAACACGAACACCGGTATCACCAGGTAACTCAGCCAGTGCAGCCAGTCCGGCAGTTTCGCGACCAGGTACCGGGACGAATCGTCGACCCAGCCATAGGCCAGCCCGATCAGCCCGCCGAACAGCAGTACGTTGATCAGCAGCGGCATCAGCACGAAGCGACGCAGCCCGGGTTTGCGCAGCACGCGCACGCCCTCGAGCAGGTAAGTCGGGCCGGTGAACAGGTCCTTCATCGTGCAACCCCGCGTTCTATTGACCGGTAAACGCCTTGATACGCGCCACACCAAGCTGCAGTTGTTCCAGTGAGGTGGTGTAGGCAAAGCGCAGGTACCGGTTGGCGTTATGGCTACCGAAATCGATGCCGGGCGTCACGGCGACACCCGCAGTCTCCAAGAGCGTGTCGGCAAAGCCGAAACTGTCGTCGCTGAAGCGGCTGCAATCGGCATACAGGTAAAAGGCGCCCGCCGGTTCGGCGTGTATAACGAAGCCGAGCGACTGTAACGCCGGCAGCAGATAATCGCGCCGTGCCTGGAACGCCTTGCGACGTTCCTCCAGTACCCGCCGGGTTTCCGGCCCGAACGCGGCCAGCGCCGCATACTGGGCAGGCGTGGGCGCCGCCAGAAACAGGTTTTGGGCGAGGATGTTCAGCGGCTCGACGAATGCTTCGGGCGCCACCAGCCATCCCAGCCGCCAGCCGGTCATACCGAAGTACTTGGAAAAACTGTTGATGATGAACATGTCGTCACCGAGCTCCAGTGCAGTAAACGGATTATCGCGGTAGTAAAGGTTCTGGTATATCTCATCGACAATCAGATACCCGCCATGCTGACGCGTCACCTGTAGCAATTCGGCCATGCGCGGACGCGAAAGCGCCGTGCCGGTGGGATTGGACGGACTCGCGATCAACGCGGCAACCGTGTTATCGGTCCAGTGCGCCTCGAGTGTCTCCCTGTTGAACTGGTAATCGTGTTCCGCAGCCACGGGTACAGCGACCGGCTCTCCATCGTACAGATAGACGAAATTGCGGTTACAGGGATAACCGGGGTCGGTCATCAACACCCGGGTGCCGGGGTCGACCAGCGCCGCGATAATCAGCTGCAGGGCACCGGAAGCGCCCGGCGTCACCAGAATCCGCCCGGGTGCAATCGCGACACCGAAACGCGCCTGGTAGTCGTTGGCGATAGCTTCGCGCAGAGCCGGCAGGCCGGCCGCGGGTGTGTAGTGGGTGTGACCGGCCTGCAGCGCCTTGATACCCGCTTCGACAATCGGATCCGGGGAAACAAAATCCGGTTCACCGATCTCCATGTGCACAATGGAACGGCCCTCGGCCTCCAGTTGCCGCGCCCGTGCCAGCAGCGCCATGACGTGAAACGGCGCAATCGCCGATAGGCGCCGGGCGGTCACGCCGTCGCCCTTTCAGGTTGTCTGCGCATGCAGCTCACGCAATTGGTCGACAGTGACGAAGCGATAGTCATCGGCATCACCGGCGAGTACCTCAAACGGGTGGTCGGGCTCGCCCAACTGATCCAGCACCAGCGCGGCACCGCTGAAGTCCTGCCCGCGACTGTAGTGACTGACCGTCACCAGCGTGCACAACCCGGCACCTTGCGCGGAACGCAAGCCGTTTTCAGAATCCTCGAAGGCCAGACACTCCGCGGCGCTGACACCCAGTTTTTCCATGGCGTAAAAATAGATATCCGGTGCCGGCTTCTTGTTGGGCACCACGGCGCCCGCGGCGATGACATCGAACCAGTCTTCGGCATCATCGGCAAGCCCGTGCCTGAGCAGTGCGGTCACATTCGCTGGCGTGGTCGTGGTGGCTATCCCGAGGCGCAGTCCCGCCTGACGTGCTTCCGCGAGCAGGCGTTTGACGCCCGGGCGCATAACAACCTCGCCGGAGGCAACCGTGCGCGTGTAGATATCCGTCTTGGCGGCATGCAGGGCGGCGATATACTCGTCCATATCCGTGGGCGCTTCGAACCCGGGCAGGTGGGTGTCAAGGAAATAGCGGATACGCTCCTTGCCACCGGTAACGGCCAGCAGCCCGGCGTACAATTCCTGCGACCAGTGCCACTCCAGTCCCGCCTGCTGGAAAGCCCTGTTAAAGGCTTTCCGGTGGATTTCCTCGGTTTCCGCCAGTGTTCCGTCAACATCGAACAACAGGGTTGTCAGCCTCGACATAGCCTTCCAGGTCTTTTTTGCTTGCTGGCTAGCGTACCCTACTGGCGAAACCGCCAACAAGCCCGTTACCCGCGTGGAATTTTGCGCATTCCACTCTTGACTCCGCAAAGACTCCGCCTGAAACTAGCGCACTTGTTATCGGGCGGTGCCGGAAAACTTGCCTGAATCTGGAGATTCTGATATAGAGCACCGCTACTTTCAGGTTGCTGGTGGGAGAAGTTGAATGGCTGCCAAAAAAAAGGCTGCAAAGGCGAAGGCGAAAAAAAAGGCCGTCGCCAAGAAAAAGGTGACGAACACTAAAACGACTGCCCGCAAAAAAGTCGTCATCAAGAAGACTGCGGCCAAGAAAGCTCCGGCCAAGAAGGTCGCGGCGAAAAAGAAAGCCCCTGCCAAGAAAAAAGCCGCTGCCGCGCCGGCCAGCAAAAAGAAAGCCGCCGCGCCCGCAAAGGCGGCGCCGAAAGCCACCAAAGCCAGGACAGCAAAAAAACCCGCGGCCGCTGCGTCAACGGCTGGTCCGGCACAGGAGATAGCGCCGTACCAGAAGAAGAAAGACGAAGAGTACATGAATGAAACGCAGATTGCGCACTTCCGCAATATCCTCCTGTCGTGGAAACGTGAGCTCAT
>JASFNS010000224.1:0-4631 GCA_050116915.1 Thiogranum sp.
CACCGTCTGGCCGGGTGCCGTGTCTCCGAGTTGTTCGAGGGGTACGTGGATCTCCAGCCACAAGGGGTCGAGGTCGGCGATCCGGTACAGTGGGTCGGCGGCCTCGACGCGACTGCCGGCGGTGACCAGCTGTTCGAGCACCACGCCGTCGAGCGGTGCGCGCACAATCAGCGTGCTGCTCAACTCGCGCCGCTTTTGCAGATCGTCCAGCGCCGCTTCGTCCATCCCGGCGATTTCCAGCAGCCGGCGCAGGCGCGCCAGCGACGTGGATACCTCCATGAAGGCGGCTTGCGATTCCAGCAACCGCCTCTCGGCGATAATGCCTTCCTTGTTCAGTTGCCGGTCGCGGCGGTAGTTGCTGTTTGCCAGGGTGTAGCGCGACAGCGTTTCCAGGTACTGGCTCTGCAGCTCCAGCAGCCTGGGGCTCTGAATGCGCACCAGCGGCTGGCCTTTGTGGACCCGCTCGCCCTCGGCGACCAGCAGAACCTCCACCAGTCCCTCCTGGGGCGCGGTGATCACCTGCAACTGGGCATTGGGCACCGCGACGCGGGCCGGAAGCAGTGTGCTGTGCTTCACCGCGACGGATTCCAGTGGCGCCACCTCGATACCCAGCGCGCTGCGCTGCGTCATGGAAACAGGGATGACGTCCGCGGCGGTCGCCTGCAGGGCAAGCAACAGCAGCGTGGCGGGCAGGATCATTTTCATTCCGGTATTACTCCCAGTGCCTGGTTGAAACGCGCGGTCGCGCGGCCGAGTTCGAGGCGCCGCAGGCGCAGGTCGCGCTCGGCAGCGAGCGCCTGCGCGCGTGCCTGTAGCAGGGTGAACAGGTCGCTTTCGCCCAGTTCAAACGCGCGCCGCGTCAGGCGCAGCCCTTCGCCGGCGAGCGCGTACTGCTGTTCGGCCAGCGCCAGTTCCTGGCTGGTCTTGCGCTGATCGGCGCTGGCGCGAATCAGGTCGTTTTCGAGATCGCGACGAACCTGGGCGAGTTCGATGTCCGCCTCGGTGAGGTTGCGTTCGGCCTGCGCGGACCTGACCGCCGACTGGGCCCGGGTTCCCAGCGGCAGGTTGATCGCGACTATCATCGCGGTGTCGTATGACAGGCCGGATTCGGCGCGTTCGCTTTTGCCGCCCAGGGTCAACAGCGGGTTGGCGCGCTTTTCGGTGCGCACCTGGTCGCGTTGTGCGCGGGCCCGCGAGGCACTGCGGCGCGCTGCCTCGAGCGCCGGGTGATTGGCGGCGATACCGGAGGCTGCGGCGGCGTCCTCCCGGATATCGGCCGGTAATTCCGACAGACCGGTCCACGCCTGGTATTGCTGCAACAGGCTGTCGTAGTGCGAGGCGGCAGAAACTCGCTCGGTCTTTCGCGCCAGCACTTCTTTTTGTGCAAGGATCAGATCGGTGCGTGCCAGCTCGCCGGCGCGATAGCGCTTGGCGACATCGTTCTCCAGCACCTCGGCGCTGCCGAGCCCCTGGTCGCTGAGCGCCAGGCTGGCTGCGGCGATGCGCAGCGACCAGAGTAATTCACGGACTTCGCCGGCTACCCGCCAGCGCTGCAGGCGCTGGATGCCCTCGGCTTCATTGTCCGTGGCGGTGGCCACCTGCCGGCGCTGCTCGCGCTGGCCCGGCAACCACAGCGGCAGCTCGAGACCGCCTTCCCACTGGCGGAAGCCGTTGTCGTCGGTATAGCTGTCGTTTTCGTGCCGCAGCATGACAGCCGGGTCGCCTGCCAGCAGGCTGGACGCCTGCCGGCGCACGGCCGTGCCTTCGGAGCGAACGGCTTCGCTCAGCGGGCGTTGCGGGTAACGCTCGTACCCCGCCTGAATGACGGCGGAAAGAGACGGTGTTGCGGCGTTCGTCGCGGGGGCGAAAAACGCCGCACAGCTCAACACCAGGGACATCATGGTCGGTCTTGTAGCGGGCATGGTGGTGTGACTATTCCTGGTCGTGGCCGGCTGTCGGGCCGGTGTGAATCGGATCGAGCGCGTAGTCTGGCGGGCACAGATGAAATAAACCTTAACATTGTGCTCCCGGTTCGGCAGCCGGCTGCCGAACGGCCACGGCGGGGCGCCAAAACAGCCGAATTGAACCAGCATTCACGGGGTTTCTCCGGCTCTGTGGCTATTGAATAATTCAAATGGCCATTTAAACTAGCCGCATCGATCTCCGGGAGTCCCATATGCGTCCCAGCCGCAGAGACGGCGTTGAAACCAGGCAGCGCCTGCTGGAGGCGGGCTGCCGGGTATTTGCCGAAAAGGGCTACCAGGATGCCAACGTGGCCGACATCTGCCGGCGCGCGGGCGCCAATGTCGCCGCGGTGAATTATCACTTCGGCGGCAAGGACGCGCTTTACGGCGAGGTCTGGCGGCATATCTTCGACACCTTTATGCAGGCTTATCCTGTCGACGGCGGCCTGCCGGCGGACAGTCCCGCGGAGCAACGTCTGTATGCGCTGGTGCTGGCGCTGTTGCACAGGCCGTTTGATGACGGACGCCTTGGCGAGGGTTTCCAGCTCGCGGTGCGCGAGATGATCAGTCCCACCGAGGTGTTCGCCAGTACCTATCGTGAGCTGGTAACACCGGTGCGCACACGCACGCATGCGCTGATTCGCGAACTGCTGGGGCCGGCGGCGGCCAGCCAGCAGGTGCTGTACTGCGAAATCAGCCTCATCAATCAGTGCCTGTCGGCGAACTTCTCCCGTGGCCGGCGCAAGCTGCTGTTTGGCCGCGAGCGCTTCTCGCGCGCGCAGCTCGAAGGCCTGGCGCGGCATATCACGGATTTTTCTCTGGGTGGCATCGCGGCAATACGCGCACTGGCGGAAGGTGAGCAGTGCGGGAGTTGATGTCCATGCCAGGAGTGAGGTGCTCGCGCAGGTATCCGCTCGCGGTCGCACGCCTGACGGCGGCGGCAACGCTGGCAGTCGCACTTTCGGCCTGCAGCCTGGCCGTCAAGCGCGACGCTGCGACGCCGGCGGTGCCGCTGCCCGCCGGCTTCTCGCAGACGGGCGACTCCACGCTGTCGGCGCAGTGGTGGCAGAGCTTCTCCGACCCGCAACTGGACACGCTCATCGACGGCATGCTGCAACGCAACTTCAGTTTGCGCGCCGCATGGGACCGGCTTGATCAGGCCGCCGCGCTCGCGCGCAAGGCCGGTGCCGACTTCTACCCGACGCTCGACGCGAGCGCTTCCGCTACGCGTAACGTCGCCCACAGCGTGGCTACCGTCCGGACCAACCAGTTCACTGCAGGCCTCGGCGCGGCTTACGAAGTGGACCTCTGGGGCAAGGTGCGCTCCAGCGCCCAGGCCGCCGAGCTGGACCGGCAGGCCACGGCCGCGCAACTGCAGACCGCGGCCCTGACCCTGGCGGCACAGCTGGCGACCACCTGGTACCAGCTTGCCGAGCAGCTTGCACTGGTGGAGCTGCTGCACCAGCAGCTGGACACCAACCGGAAGGTGCTGGAGCTGATCGAGGTGCGCTTTCGCCACGGTAGCGCCGGTGCCGTCGACGTCTTGCAGCAGCGCCAGCTGGTGGAATCCAATCGCGGCGATCTGGCCGACACGCAGGCGCGTGTCGCTGTGTTGCGCCATCAACTGGCAGTGCTGCTGGGCGAGCCGGCGGGTGGCGACGGACTGTCCGAATCGGCTCGGGCCAGTCTGGTCGAGGTGCCGGCACTGCCTGTTACGGGCGTGCCCGCGCAGCAGTTGCAACAGCGCCCGGATGTGCGCCAGGGCTGGTTGAGCCTGCTCGCCGCCGATCAGCGCGTGGCGGTGGCCATTGCGGACCGCTTTCCGCGGCTCAGCCTGACGGGCAGCGCCACCAGCAGCAGTGACGAAGCCCGCGACCTGTTCAATGACTGGCTGAGCAACCTGTCCGCCAACCTGTTGCTGCCGGTTATCGACGGCGGCCGCCGCCGCGCCGAGGTAGACAGCCGCAGGGCAGTGGCCGCGGAGGCGCTCGACAACTACCGCCAGACCCTGGTGCAGGCTTTTGCCGAGGTGGAAGATGCGCTGGTGCAGGAGCGCCAGCAGCGGGCATTTGTGGCCAGTGTCGACAAGCAGCTGCGCTTGTCGACACTGGCCATCGGCCGGCTGCGCGAGAGTTACCGTAACGGCGCGGTCGACTACCTGCGCGTGCTGACCGCTCTGCTGAGCAAGCAGTCACTGGAACGCACTCAAATTCAGGCCCGCCGCCAGTTGATCGAGTTTCGCATCA
This sequence comes from Thiogranum sp., assembly GCA_050116915.1. Classification (GTDB taxonomy): domain Bacteria; phylum Pseudomonadota; class Gammaproteobacteria; order DSM-19610; family DSM-19610; genus Thiogranum. The sequence continues at coordinate 4,211 of JASFNS010000224.1, forward strand.
GTTTGTACCGGGCGCTTGCCGGCGGCTGGCAGCCGCCGCGCCCGCCGCTCGCGCTGCGGGAGGCACCATGAAAGAGGATAAAATCAGCATGCCGAATCTGAACACCGCAGGTGCTCCGGCCACAGGCTCGCGGCGCTGGCTGGCGGCCTTGCTGCCCGCCCTGGTGGTGCTGGGCGGTATTGTTATCGCCATGATGCTGGTGGAGACCGCGCCGCGGGCCAAACGCGAACCGGTACCCAGCCAGGCGCGGCTGGTGGAAGTGCAGCCGGTGAGCCTGGGCGATAGCGTGGCCGACATCGAAGCCATGGGTACGGTTGTGCCCGCGCGTGAAGTGGTACTGCAGCCGCAGGTCAGCGGCGAGGTGCTGACAATCAGCGACGAGCTGGTGCCTGGCGGGCGTTTCCGCAAGGGTGAGGAGCTG
>JASFNS010000225.1:0-4610 GCA_050116915.1 Thiogranum sp.
AAGCCTCGATGGAAGCGGCGATACGGCGCGGCCGTGTGTTGCGTGAAATCCTCAAACAGGACCGGCTGTCGCCGTTGAACCCGGAATTCCAGATGGCCTGGCTGGTCGCTTTCAACGATGGCCGCTTCGACGCCATCGAGGACGAGACATCTGTCGCGGCCGTCCTTGCGGCCCTGGAGTCCGGTCTGCAGCAAAGCCCGCTGGCGCTCGACAGTCCCCGCGAGGCCTGGTCGGACGCCGCGGCGACCTGGATTGCCAGGCGCCCCGACGAAACCGGACAATGACCAGCCGCCGTCAGCTTGACCAGCACCGGCACAGCCTTGCCGAAATCCGCAATATCATGAACGCCATGAAGAACCTGGCCTACATGGAAACCCGTAAGCTGGATCGCTTTCTCGACGCCCAGTACGCAGTGGTGCGCGGCATCGAGGCAGTGGCCGCCGATTTTGTCACGGCCTTTCCCGATGCCCTGCCGGCGGCGCAGGCCGGTAACCGGGTCTACCTGCTGGTCGGCTCCGAACGCGGATTTTGCGGCGATTTCAACGAGGCCTTGTTGCACTACCTGGAGCGCGAACAGGAAGAAACAGCTGCGCCGGACGCGCCTGTGTTGATAGCGACAGGACGCAAGCTGCAGGTGCTGCTCGCCGATGACCCCCGTGTCGCCGCGTTCTCCGGCGGCGTCAGCGTGGTCGAAGAGGTGGCGGAGGTGCTTAGCGGCGTCGTCGCCACCCTGGCGGAACTGCAGGCACGCTTCGGCAGCCTGGCGCTGTATGCCCTGCACCATGATCACAACGCGCAGGCCGTCGTCAGCCAGCAGCTGCTACCGCCGTTCCAGGCGCAATTGCACGCGCCCTCGCGCTTTTCCCATCCTCCGGATCTGAACCTGGCGCCTGCCGATTTCGTCATCGAGCTTTCTCACCATTATCTGTTGGCCGCGCTGCAGCGCATTTTCTACGCTTCCCTGATGGCGGAGAATCAGCGCCGCGTGCAGCACCTCGAGGCCGCAGTGCAGCACCTCGACGACCAGTCGGTCGAGGTGCTGCGCCGGTGCAATGCGCTTCGCCAGGAGGAGATTATCGAAGAAATCGAAGTCATCCTGCTGAACATCGCCAAGGCCGGTGTCAGAAAATTGTGATCCGGTATCAAGGCTACGCCTGGACCGCAGCCAACAAGCCGTCTATCGGGGTCGACCCGTGCGCCGTCGTCGGCTCATACCGCGATGCACTGCAAGGCGATCCGGGTATTGTGAAGACGACGTCCGAATGCCCTTGTCGCGGAATCACGGATGTTTGACTTTCGTCAATACCCCGTACAAGGATTGTCATAGTCTGTTTTGCGTGACCGCGGCCAGCTTCCGGTGCCGACATGAGAGAACCGCTGCAGATTACCTACCGTCGGATCGAGCCGTCGAACAGTATCGAAACCTGTGTCCGTGACCGGGTGAGCGCGCTGGAGTCCTGCTACGACGGAATCATCAGTTGCGACGTACTCATTGAGTCGGGAGGTAGCGACCGGCCGCGGGATCAGGGTCTGCATATTCACCTGGATGTCTGTCTGCCTGATAGGGAACTGGATGTGGACCGCGATGCCCAGTGGCCCGCTGCTGGCGGGAATATCGTTGCCGAGGTGCAGGCAGCATTTTCGGAAATGGAACGGCAAGTGAAGGATTACGTCCAGCACGCCGATGTGCCGCTGTCGGCCGGCAATCTCTCCGGTCGCGGCGTGGTGTCCGAACTGGTTGCGGGGATGAACTACGGTCTCATTTCCACGCCCGAGGGTATCGACGTCTATTTTCACCGTGAGCACGTCATTGACGGCGCCTTCGACCGGCTGGAAATCGGCAGCACGGTGGAATTTTCCGTGGCGCCCAGTCTGCTCGGGGCCCAGGCGACCAGAGTCAAGTTGGTGAGCTGAGGACGCTTGTTCGGCGCGGGGCGCCGCGTCCGGAACCTGGCAATGCCCTGTTTGTCAGTCCAGGCGTTGCATGTCAGCCACGTCGCGCAGTTGGTCGAAGTCGCGGATGACGACGCGGCGCCGGTTTATTTCCAGCAAGCCTTCTACCTGCATGCGGGTAAACGTACGGCTTATCGTTTCCATGGTCAGGCCGAGGTAGTTGCCGATGTCCTGGCGCGGCATGCTCAGATTGAACTCGCGGTTCGAGTAACCACGCGCCTTGAACCGGTCTGACAATGTGATCAAAAACGCCGCGAGGCGGGACTCAGCCGATTTCTTGCCTCTCATTAACAGCATGCGTTGCTCGCGCAGAACTTCATCGGCAAGCAGCTTTAGCAGCCAGCCGGGGGCAAAGCGCTCCATGAGATATTCCAGGCGACCAAGCGGCGCCGTGCATATCGCCGTGGTTTCCAGTGCCACGGCGGATGACTCGTGCGTCGCATTGGCGAGCGCATCGATCCCCAGTATGTCGCCGGGCATATGAAAGGTCACCACCTGTTCCTCGCCCCTCCCGCTTGTCATATAGGTTTTTACCGCCCCCGATTTGACGACACGCAGGGATTCCAGTTTGCTGCCGGCGAAAAAAACGTGCTCGCCCGCCTGAATAACGTGCGAGTGACACAAGGGAATGTTGGCGCCCGCCGGCAGAGCCTTCACCAGCACCGCCATCAGGCAGTCCCGGCGGGAGGCGCAGGAGCGGCATGGCTCACCCGTAGCCGGGAAGTGGTGCGTCCCTTCCGGCTGGTGGCCGATTTCGCCGATTGGCGACGGCGATACGCCGGACTCCGTCAAGGTGTCCCCGAGGTGTTGCTGGCCCGGGGCCGGCGTTGCGGTGTCCCGTGCTTTGACGTCTGCCCGTTGCATTGACATGGCTTTCTCCGTTTCCTGTCGCAGAATAGTCGGCAACTCTCCCGACATGAGGTCTGCTGTCGGGGAGAAGCTGATAACCTTGTTCGGGCGGCGTTCACGCCGCCGGGCTAAACCGGCACCGGGCGTTCCGCGGCGGCAAACGCGCCTCCCCCGCGAACACCCTGGCGCTGCGCGTTTCAGGTGGCGGTGGTGTGCCCGGTACTTCAGGCGGTTGATCCGGCGGCGCCTCCGGCGGTGATGCCGGTTCGGATTCCGGCAGCGGCTCACCCGGCACCTCCGGAGGTTGCCCGGGCGGTACTTCGGGTGGCGAGCCGGGCGGAATCTCCGGATCCCCGGCATACGACCCGTGCATCAACAACATAACTGCCATCGGCAACCTTTTATCCCTTGCTCACTGCACTTCTGTAGTATCAGCATAGTCCAACCGGCGCAACGCGCCATTCAGACGGGTCGAAACACGTTCCTGCCCCTGCCGATGTCCAGCGAGTGGTAAAATCTGTCCATGCACACCGAATTCACCCACGAACCGCGCATTGCCTATTTCTCGATGGAGATAGCGCTGCGTAGCGAAATCCCCACCTACAGCGGGGGCCTCGGCGTTCTTGCCGGGGATACCGTACGCGCCGCCGCGGACATGGAGTTGCCCATGGTGGCGGTTACCCTGATCAGCCACCAGGGTTATTTCCGTCAGGAGATCGACCCGTCAGGCCGGCAAATCGAGCATCCCGACGCCTGGGACCCGACCAGATGGACCGTGGGTCTGAGCGCCAAGGTGGCGGTGACCATCGAGCAACGCGACGTGTGGGTCGGGGGCCGCCTGTATGTATATGAAGGCCACATGAACGGCCGACAGCCGGTCATACTGCTGGATACCGACCTCGACGAGAACCATCCCGACGACCGGACCATCACCCATTTCCTCTACGGCGGCGATGAAGCCTACCGGCTCAAGCAGGAAATGGTTCTCGGCATCGGCGGCATACGCCTGTTGCAGGCGCTTGGTTTCGAGGTCCGCCAGTATCACATGAATGAAGGGCATTCTGCGCTGCTGCCACTCGAGCTGCTGCGCCGCTATGCTTACGCACCCGAGGAGCTGCGGCCGGGAGAGTCGCCCTATGATCTGCCGAGGGTCCGGGATCTGTGTTGTTTTACCACCCACACGCCGGTGGAGGCCGGTCACGACCGGTTCGACTACCGACTGGTCGACCGGGTGATGGAGCCGATGATCGACACAGCCACCCTGAAACAGCTGGCCGGCGAGAATGATCTCAACATGACGCGCCTGGCGCTGAATCTCAGCGAGTACATCAACGGCGTGGCCAAGCGCCACGCGGAAATCTCGCGCGGCATGTTTCCCGGCTACCGGGTACACGCCGTTACCAATGGTGTGCACCCCTTTCGCTGGACCAGTGCCAGCTTTCGCGCCCTGTACGACAAATACCTGCCGGGCTGGTGCCATGAACCCGAACTGCTGGTACGCGCCGACTGTTGCCTGGCGGACGACGAAGTCTGGGCCGCGCACCTGGCATGCAAGCGAGTCCTCGTGGACCGGGTGGCGTCGCTGACTTCGGTGCGCCTCGATCCCGAACTGCCGGTGCTGGGTTTTGCCCGCCGCATGACCGCTTACAAGCGGCCCGATCTGCTGTTTACGGATCTCGAGCGCCTGCGGGCGATCGCACAGCAATCGCCATTCCAGGTCGTATTGGCGGGCAAGGCTCACCCGCGCGATGCGGGCGGAAAACAATTGATCGAAACCTTGCACCGGCATATGCGGGACCTTCAGGACG
>JASFNS010000226.1:0-4587 GCA_050116915.1 Thiogranum sp.
CTGTAATTCCGGGTTAAAATAGCCGGTCTCGGACTGTCCGCGCAGCGCCGGCCGCCGGTGCTTGTAGGCGGAGACGAAATCTCTGAAAATCACCGCCTTGTCGAGCAATCGGGGCATCAGGACGAGTGACACCGAGTGGCAGACTGATGGCTCACGACCCCGGCGCAAGGACATTCACGGTGACGCTTTCCATCAGCAAGGCGGACTACGAGCGCCTGTATCGCGGCCAGGCGCGCACGGTGCTGGCGCGCGACAGTCAGGGCACAACGCTTCAGTTTCCGGCGTTGTCGCTGAGGCAGTTCCTGTCGCACGACGGCATCCACGGAACTTTCGTTATCAGGGTCAATGACAACAATCGCCTGCTGGATATCCGGCGCCGGGGTGGTTGATTTTGGCAGGTAAATACTAACCCGGTATGATGCGCGATTTCGCGCCATCGCCGGCAAGCGGTTCGGAGAGTTATTTTGGAAGTCAATCCAGTCGTTTCTCACATCAAGGATCTGCAAGGGCGCTCGCAGGCCCTGAGGGGGTATCTTTGACTACGATACCAAGCGTGAACAACTGGTCGAAGTCTGCCGCGAGCTCGAAGATCCGGCTGTCTGGAACGATCCCGAACGTGCCCAGGCGCTCGGCAGGGAGCGCGCCCGCCTGGAAGAGGTGGTTGAAACGCTGACAGCCATCGAGTCCGAATTGCAGGAAGCTTCCGACCTGCTCGAGCTGGCCAGTGAGGAAAACGACCAGGACACCTACCAGGCGGTGGTCGCCGACGTCGAGGACATGGAATCGCGCGTCGCCGCACTGGAGTTCCAGCGCATGTTCTCCGGCGAAATGGATGCCGCCAATGCCTTCCTGGATATTCAGGCCGGCTCCGGGGGCACCGAGGCGCAGGACTGGGCCAATATGCTGCTACGCATGTACCTGCGCTGGGCGGAGAGGCACGACTTCAGCAGCGAGCTGATCGAGGTATCCCCCGGCGAAGTGGCGGGTATCAAGAGCGCCACCGTCAAGATAGACGGTGCTTATGCGTTCGGCTGGTTGCGTACCGAAATCGGTGTGCATCGCCTGGTACGCAAATCGCCCTTCGATTCGGGCAACCGCCGACACACCTCATTTGCCGCGGTGTTCGTGTCGCCGGAGATCGACGAAGATGTCGACATCGAGATCAACCCCGCGGACCTGCGCGTTGACGTGTACCGCGCCAGCGGCGCCGGCGGCCAGCACGTCAACCGGACGGAATCCGCAGTGCGTATCACCCACGCGCCAAGCGGCATCGTGGTGCAGTGTCAGAGCGATCGTTCGCAGCACAAGAACAAGGCCACCGCTATGAAGCAGCTGAAGGCCAAGCTGTACGAAATGGAAATCCAGAAGCGCAATGCCGATCAACAGATGCTGGAAGACAGCAAGTCCGATATCGGCTGGGGCAGCCAGATCCGCTCCTACGTGCTCGACCAGTCGCGCATCAAGGATCTGCGTACCGGCGTGGAAACCGGTAATACCCAGGCCGTTCTCGACGGCGACCTGGATGATTTTATCGAGGCGAGTTTGAAGAGCGGGCTTTAGGGCAACCGGCATTTGTGCAACGACCGGGGCAAGAGATGGTTGCACGGCGCTTGCCGGAACAAAAAACATTTGCCATTAACCAGGGTCCCGGTCAGCGGGCCTGAACGAGAGTACAGAATTACATGACCGACCAGGACGAACACAAACTGATCGCCGAGCGGCGCCGGAAACTGGCGCAACTCAGGGAAGCGGGGGTCGCTTTTCCCAATGATTTCCGGCGCGACGCGCTGGCGGCGGAAATCATCGCCGAGTACGACGACAAGGACGATGCCTGGTTCGAGAACAACACCATCCGCTTCAAGGTTGCGGGACGCATGATGGGCAAGCGTGTCATGGGCAAGGCGAGTTTTGCGCACATCCAGGACATGAGCGGGCGCATCCAGTTGTTCGTGCAGCGCGACAGCCTGCCGGAAGGCCGCTATGCGGCCTTCAAGTCCTGGGACATGGGCGACATCATCAGCGCCGAAGGCACACTGTTTCGCACCAAGACAGGCGAGCTGTCCATCAAGGCCGACGAACTGCGTCTGCTGACCAAGTCGCTGCGCCCGCTGCCTGAGAAGTTCCACGGCTTGACCGACCAGGAGATCCGCTACCGGCAGCGCTACCTGGACCTGATCATGAACCAGGATTCGCGCGATACCTTCATCGTGCGCTCGCGCATTGTGCAGTTTATCCGCGAATTTCTGAACGCACGCGGTTTCCTCGAAGTGGAAACCCCCATGATGCAGACCATTCCCGGCGGGGCGGCGGCGCGGCCGTTTTCCACCTACCACAATGCGCTCGATATGCAGCTGTACCTGCGTATCGCGCCGGAACTCTACCTCAAGCGCCTGGTGGTCGGAGGCTTTGAGAAGGTCTACGAGATCAACCGGAATTTCCGCAACGAGGGCCTGTCGACGCGGCACAACCCCGAGTTCACCATGCTGGAATTCTACGAGGCCTACGCCGACTACCATGACCTCATGGATATCACCGAAGCGCTGTTGCGCGACATGGCGCAATATATCCTCGGTGACACCCGGGTACCATACCAGGGCGAGACGTTCGACTTCGGCAAACCGTTCACGCGCATGACCGTCAGGGAGTCCATTGTGCACTTCAATCCGAACGTCAGCCTCGAGCAGCTGGACGATCACGAGGCAGCGCGCAACGTCGCCCTGGCCCTGGATATACCGCTCAAGGACAGTTATGGCCTGGGCAAGGTGCAGATTGAAATTTTCGAGAAAACCGTCGAACACCGACTCAAGGACCCGACGTTCATCACCGCCTATCCGACCGAAGTCTCACCGCTGGCGCGGCGTAACGATGATGACCCCTTTGTCACCGACCGCTTCGAGTTCTTTGTCGGTGGCCGCGAAATCGCCAACGGCTTTTCGGAGCTCAACGATCCGGAAGATCAGGCGGAGCGTTTCCGCCGGCAGGTAGAAGAAAAAGAAGCCGGCGACGACGAGGCCATGCACTACGATGCAGACTACGTCTGCGCGCTGGAGCATGGCATGCCGCCGACGGCCGGTGAGGGTATCGGCATCGACCGACTGGTGATGCTGTTTACCGACTCGGCATCAATCCGTGACGTGCTGCTGTTTCCGCATATGCGCTTGTAGGCTTCAGGCGACGCTGTCGCTGGCGCGCGATACTTTCCACTCGCCCGAGGTGAGGTAGCTCAGCAGGTCGTCAGCGGACAAGGGACGACTGATGAGATAGCCCTGTGCCAGGTCACAACCCATCTCCAGAAGCCGTTCCAGGATTTGCTCGGTTTCGACGCCTTCGGCGACCGTCGACAGCCCCAGGTTGTGAGCCAGGTCAATGGTGCTGCGTACAATCATTGCATCGTCCCGGTCTTCGATAAGATCGCCGACGAAGGAGCGGTCGATCTTGAGCTGCTTTACCGGCAATCGCTTCAGGTAACTCAGCGACGAATACCCGGTGCCGAAATCGTCTATCGAAAGATCGACGCCCATCCGGTCAAGGGCATTGAGAATGTCCAGGCTGCGTTCCGGTTCGTGCATGATGGCGCTTTCGGTGATCTCAAGGGTCAGGAAGCGCTTGTCCAGATTGTGGCGCGACAGGATTTCCCCGACCTGTTCGGGCAGATTCGGGTCGCGCAGGTTGTGTGCGGACAGGTTCACCGCGACATCGAGCAGATAGCCCTTGTCCACGCACTGCTTGCAGAAAGCCACCGCCTTATCGAGGATCTGCAGGGTAAAGGGCTTGATCAGCCCCGTGTGCTCCACCACCGGAATGAACTCGAAAGGCGGTACCACGCCCCGCTGCGGATAGATCCAGCGCGCCAGTGCCTCGATACCCGTCACCCTGTTGGTGCGCAGGTCCAGCTTCGGCTGGAAGGCGATGCTCATGGCCTCCTCCTGAATCGCGGTGCGCAGGTCCTGGAGCATTTCCAGCCGGTTCGGGTTGTGCTGGTCCTCCAGGGGGTCATAAACGGCGTAGTCACCACGCGTGCGCTTTGCCGAGTACATGGCAACGTCCGCGCACTTGAGCAACGACGAGGCATCCTCGCCGTGATCCGGGTATAGCGCCACACCCATGCTGGCACCCACCGAAAAGCTGTTGTGGTCGACGCGGATGGGTTCTCTCAGCGCAGCCTGCAGCTTGTCGACAACCGTTGCGATGGACTCGCGGTCGGTATCCGGCAGGACAATGGCAAACTCATCGCCTCCCAGGCGACCGAGGGTGTCGGGTTCGCGCAGCACGGAACCCAGGCTGCGGCCGACCCCGACGAGGAGATTGTCGCCGACGCTGTGGCCCAGCGTGTCATTGACCTCCTTGAAATGATCCAGATCGAGCATGATGAGCGCCATATTCTGCTCGTTGCGGTGCGCCTCGCGCATGGCCTGGCGCAAACGGTCCATGATCAGGGTACGGTTGGGCAGACCGGTGAGCGGATCCCGGACCGCCAGGCGTTGCAGATCCGAATTGGTGCGCTTGAGGCGTGCATTGAGCACTTCCAGCTTTTCCCGGTAGGCTTCCGCCCGCCGCCCGGCGGTATTCAGTTCTTCCAGGATCATG
>JASFNS010000227.1:0-4552 GCA_050116915.1 Thiogranum sp.
TTCGCCATTATCGACGAGCTGGAAGTCGAGTTCAGTCCCGGCATGAGTGCGTTGACCGGCGAAACCGGTGCCGGCAAATCGATCCTGCTCGGCGCCCTGGGGCTGCTGCTGGGGGATCGCGCCGACGCGGGCAGCGTGCGCCACGGCTGCGAACGCGCCGAGATCAGCGCCGCCTTCGACCTGTCGAGCTGCCCCGCGGCCGGTGACTGGCTGCTGGCGCACGACATGGACAGCGACGAAGACTGTCAGCTGCGCCGGGTCATCAGCCGCGAAGGTCGTTCGCGCGCCTATATCAACGGTTCGACGGTACCGGTCGCATCGCTGCGCGAGCTGGGAGAACACCTGGTCGACATCCACGGACAGCACGAACACCAGTCGCTGCTGCGGCGCGACCTGCAACGGCAATTGCTGGACAACCACGGCGGGCACGCCGCGCTGCTCGACGAGCTGAAAAACATCCATCAGGACTGGAACCATGCCCGCGCGACGATCCGCGACCTGGTCGGCGACGACAAGGACCGCGACACGCGGCTGGAATTCCTGCGCTTCCAGTTACAGGAACTGGACGCGCTGGCCCCGCAACCCGACGAAAGCGAGCAGCTGCACACGGAACTCGCTCGCCTGTCCAACGCGGGGCAACTGATCGAGACCTGCCGCTCGCACCTGCAGCAGCTGTACGAGGACGATGCTTCGGCGCACGATCGGCTGGGTAAGGCCGCCGACGATCTTGCCGCAGTCGCCGACCTCGACCTGGCCTTCCGCGAAGCCGGCGAACTGTTCAACAATGCGCTTATCCAGCTGCAGGAGGGTATCGACCAGTTACGTCACTGCGAGGAACGTCTCGAACTCGACCCCGAGCGCCTGCAGTGGGTCGAACAGCGGCTCGACGCCCTGCATGGCGCCGCGCGCAAGCACCGGATCGAGGCGGAACAGCTGCCGGGCTTCCATCAGCGCCTGCTGGCCGACATCGCCGACCTGGAACAGGCCGATGAAAAGCTGGCGACTCTCGAAAGCCGCAAACTCGAACTGGAAAGCAGTTATCGTAAAACGGCCCGGCGGTTGCACACCCGGCGCTGCAAAACCGCGGCACGGATTTCCACCCGGGTCAGCGAGGCCATGCAGGCACTGGGTATGCAGGGCGGGCGTTTCGAGATACAGGTCAACGACAACGGCAAGCCGGAAAGCCTGTCCGATCAGGGCACGGACACCATCGAGTTCCTCGTCAGCGCCAACCCGGGCCAGCCGCTAAAGCCGCTGAACAAGGTGGCCTCGGGCGGCGAGCTCTCGCGCATCAGCCTGGCCATACAGGTGGTGGCCGCGCACGATACCGTCATCCCCACGCTGATCTTCGACGAGGTCGACAGCGGTGTCGGCGGTGCAGTCGCGGAAACGGTGGGCCGGCAGTTACAGGCGCTGGGTGTACATCGCCAGGTGCTGTGCGTGACCCACCTCGCCCAGGTAGCGGCCCAGGCGCACAACCATTTGCAGGTGCAGAAGCAGCGCCAGGGCGACACTACCCGGACACGGGTTGAGCGATTGTCGGCGCAACAGCGTATCGACGAAATCGCGCGCATGCTGGGTGGCCGAACTATTACCGACTCGACCTTGCAACACGCGCAGGAAATGTTATTGATGGCGCCACACAGCCGCGACGACGCTACGGCGAGCACTCACTGAAAACCCGTCGGGTATCAGGCCTTGTCCCGGCCGGGACAGTTCTCGCGGGTGCAGTCGCCGTAAATGATCAGGGAATGATCGCGAATGGAAAAGCCGGACTTCTTCGCCACCTTTTCCTGGCAGCGTTCAATCGTTTCGTCAAAAAACTCCACCACTTTTCCGCACTGGTTGCACACAATGTGGTCGTGATGGTGGCCCTCGTTCATTTCGAAGACCGAATGCCCCCCCTCGAAATGATGCCGCGATACCAGTCCCGCCGCCTCGAACTGGGTGAGCACCCGGTACACCGTAGCCAGACCGATTTCCTCGTTGCCCTCCAGCAGCACCTTGTAGACATCTTCGGCGCTCATGTGGCGCGTTTCGCTGGTTTCGAGGATCTCGAGTATCTTCATCCTCGGCAAGGTGACCTTCAGGCCGGCTTTACGTAAGTCACTGGATTCCACTGGTTCAGTTCCTGTCGGCCATATTAAATGCCTGGCGTTTCGGTTATGATTCGGCCCGTTCGACGGACAATCAGATGCAGCTCTTGATGCGAAAGCTTCTCATCCTTATTAGCGCGATTGCAAGCCTTTTTCTGGCAGCCTGTTCCGGTGACCCGGTGGTCAGCCGGCTGCCCTTCGTGTATCGCATCGATGTCCAGCAGGGCAATGTCATCACCCAGGAAATGGTCAACCAGCTGCGCGTGGGCATGACCAAGCGGCAGGTGCAGTTCATTCTCGGCGCACCGCTGCTGACCGACCCGTTTCACGCCCATCGCTGGGACTATGTCTACCTGTATGACCCCGGCAGTGACGGCACAGGCGGCCCCATCGAGCAGCGCGTGACACTGACTTTTGCAGATGACCGGGTGCAAAGCATTACCGGAACCATGAAGCCGAATCCGCAACCCGACACGGTGCCCTCCAACCGACAGATCACCGTAGTGGTGCCGCCACAGGAACGCGAGAGCGTCGGGGTCCTCACCAGACTGTGGCGCTGGATGGGTTTCGGCGACGACAGCTAGCCGCGCAACACTTTTCAGTCGACGCCCCCCGCGTCCTCCGCTGCGCCACCTTTTTTCATCGACTTCCCGGCCGCCGCACGCCGCTTGCGCACTTCCTTGGGATCAGCGATCAGCGGGCGGTAGATTTCGACCCGGTCACCCGCCTGCAGAACCTGGTCGGGCTTTTTCAGCTTGCCGAAGATCCCGGCTTTCATGTGGTCCGGCTCGATTTCCGGGAAGCGATCCACAATGCCGGACTGTTCGACTGCCTGGCGTAGCGTGCTGCCCGCCGGCATATCCAGCGCAATGATCACCTGCTCGTCAGGCCGGGCATAGGCCACTTCGATCATAATGGTGTCAGCGTCTCCCATAGACCTCTACCGCTCGTTTCTGGAAAGAGTCCACCAGCGAATTGGCGACCTGACTGAACACCGGGCCCACCACCATACCCAGCACCCGGCTGGAGAATTCGAATTCCATGTCCAGCGACACCTTGCAGCCGTCTGCACCCAGGGCGTCGAAACGCCAGTAGCCCTGCAGCTGTTTGAACGGCCCTTCTTTCAGGCGTATTTCGATCATCTTGTTCTTCTGGTTTCGGTTGCAGGTAACAAAGGACTTGTCGATACCGCTTTTGGACAGTGAGATGCTGGCGCACACCTCATCGTCGCTGCGGTTCAGCACCCGCGCGGCACTGCACCACGGCAGGAACTCCGGGTAACGATCGACATCATCGACCAGGGCGAACATCTCCGCCGGTGTATAGGGCACCAGCGCCGATTTGCTGATACGGGCCATAGCGCTACTCGGCCAGTCCCAGCAGGCCGGAGAAATCCACCAGCCCGGTCACGTTGAGAAACACGATGATCACCGCCACCGGCGTGACGTAGCGCACCAGCGTATACCACAGGCGGTACCCTGCACCGTCGCCGATATCCAGTTCCTGGAGACTGTCATCGCGCTTCATCACCCACACGCTGAAGATAGCAATACACAAACCGCCGAGCGGCAGCATGATATTCGCCGTCAGATAGTCCAGCAGCTTGAACACCGTGGCATCCGCGAAAACAGGAATAAACGACAGCGGTTTGAACTCCGCCCAGCGGTTGAACGACAGAATGCTCAGCAAGCCAAGCGCCCAGGCGGCGATTCCGGCATACATCGAGGCGTGCACGCGCGTCACCCCCCGGTTCTCGACCAGCCAGGCGACCGCGGGCTCGATCAGCGAAATCGATGACGTCCAGGCGGCGAACACCAGCAGAACGAAAAACAAGGTGCCGAATACCAGGCCACCGGTCATGTGGCCAAAAGCAATCGGCAACGTCTGGAAGATCAGACCCGGACCGGCGCCGGGTTCGAGCCCGTTGGAGAATACGATAGGGAAAATCGCCATGCCCGCCAGCAGCGCCACCACGGTGTCGAGCACGGCGATGATAATGCTGGTCTTGGCGATCGAGGCCCGCTCCGGCAGGTAAGAGCCGTAAACCATAATCGCACCCATGCCCAGGCTGAGCGTAAAGAACGCGTGCCCCATGGCAATCAGAACCCCGTTGGCATCTATGCGACTGAAATCCGGGGTGAACAGAAATTTCAGCCCCTGGTCGAAGGCGCCGCTGGCCATGGCGTAGCCGTCGAGCAGCAGCAACAATATGAACAGCGCGGGCACCAGGAAGCGCACGGCCTGTTCCAGGCCGCCGCGTACGCCACGCGCCACCACCATCATGGTCATCACCATAAAGATGGTGTGCCAGGCCAATAGCCTTTCGGGATCCCCCGTCAACTGTTCGAATACGCTGGCGACACCCTCGGCCGTCGCGCCCGAAAAGGTCCCGGACATGGCCCGGAATACATAGGCCAGCGCCCACCCGGCGATAACACTGTAATAGGACAGAATCA
>JASFNS010000228.1:0-4538 GCA_050116915.1 Thiogranum sp.
GATCGATGTTCCCGATCCCGAGCCCTTCGGCCAGCCGGTTGGCGAGGCTCATCTCTTCCAGCGTCGCGCTCGGTGACACCAGCACCCCCACCTGCCCCGCGCCCTGGCCGGCAACGCGCTCGCGCAGCGCCTGGGCCGCTATGTGCAGCGCCTCTTCCCACTCCACTTCATGCCAGCCGTCGGCTTTCTTCACCATGGGCTGCTGCAGGCGATCGCTGCTGTTGACGCCCTGGTAGGCGAAACGGTCGCGGTCCGACAGCCAGACCTCGTTGATAGCCTCGTTCTCTTTCGGCACGGCCCGCAGCAGCTCGCCACGGAGGGTGTGCAGGTAAAGGTTGGAACCGACACAATCGTGCGGCGCCACCGATGCGGTCTGGGCCATTTCCCAGGCGCGCGCCCGGAAGCGGAACGGCCGCGAGGTCAGCGCGCCCACCGGACAGACATCGATAATATTGCCCGACAGTTCCGACTCGATATTGTGCTGGACGTAGGTGCCGATCTCGACGTTTTCGCCGCGTCCCAGGCCCCCCATTTCCTTGAAACCGGCGACGTGCTGCAGGAAACGTACGCAGCGGGTGCAGTGAATGCAGCGCGTCATGTCGGAGGCAATCAACGGACCGAAATCCTTGTCCTTGACGACGCGTTTCTTTTCGCTGAAACGCGACACGCCGCGACCGTACTCCAGCGCCAGGTCCTGCAGCTCGCATTCACCGCCCTGGTCACAGATGGGACAGTCGAGCGGGTGATTGATGAGCAGGAACTCCATGACCGCGCGCTGCGCGTCGCGTGCAAAGTCCGACCTGGTCCAGACCTTCATGCCGTCGGCGACCGGCGTCGCGCAGGCCGGCACGGGTTTCGGCGACATACGTCCGCCCTGCTCCACCTGCACCATGCACATACGGCAGTTGGCCGCGACCGGCAGCTTCTTGTGATAGCAAAAGCGCGGCACGCTGATGTCGTTGTCGTCGGTGACCTCGATAATCATGGCGCCCTTGCGCGCCTGGAAGGCCACGCCGTCGATTTCGATGGCCAGCATGTCTTCGGCGGCTGTTTCCGGACTGGCGCTCATGCCACCGCCCCTTCGCCGCCGCTGCGGTGACTGCTGGTACCGGGCATGCAGTTCTTGTGTTTGACGTGGTATTCGAATTCGTGCCGGAAGTGCTTGACGAAGCTCTGCACCGGCCAGGCGGCCGCGTCACCGAACGCGCAAATGGTATGACCTTCGATCTGTCCGGCGGCGCTCGCCAGCAGGTCGATGTCCTCCATTGTGCCCTTGCCTTCCTCGATGCGCTTGATGACCCGGTACATCCAGCCGCAGCCCTCGCGACACGGCGTGCACTGGCCGCACGACTCGGCGTAATAGAAACGCGAAATGCGCATCAGTGCCTTGACCATGCAGGTGGAGTCATCCATCACGATCATGCCGGCCGAACCCAGCGCCGAACCGGCCTTGGACAGGGAATCGTAGTCAAGGTCGGTTTCCATAATGACTTCGGCCGGCATCACCGGCATGGAACAACCACCGGGGATCACAGCCTTGAGCTTGTGGCCGCTGCGCACGCCGCCGGCCAGCGCCAGCAGCTCCTTGAACGGGGCACCCAGGGGAATTTCGTAGTTGCCAGGCTTGTTGACGTGACCCGACACACACCAGATCTTTTCGCCGCCGTTGTTGGGCCGTCCCAGCCCCAGGAACCATTCGCCGCCGTTGCGCATGATGGCGGGCACGGAAGCGAGACTCTCGGTGTTGTTGACAGTCGTGGGCCTGCCGTACAGGCCGAAGTTGGCGGGGAACGGCGGTTTGAAACGCGGCTGCCCCTTCTTGCCTTCCAGCGAATTGAGCAGCGCCGTCTCTTCACCGCAGATATAGGCGCCCGCCCCCAGGTGCGAGTACAGGTCGAAATCGACGCCTGATCCCTGGATGTTCCGGCCCAGCAAACCGGCTTCGTAGGCTTCTTTCAGCGCCTGTTCGAACCGCTCGAACGGTTCGTGGTGAAACTCGCCGCGCAGGTAGTTGTAACCGACCGTCGCACCCATGGCATAACCGCCGATGGCCATACCCTCGATCACTGCGTGCGGGTTGTAGCGCAGGATGTCGCGGTCCTTGCAGGTGCCGGGCTCGGACTCATCCGAGTTGCAGACGATATATTTCTGCACCGGGGCATTGCGAGGCATGAAGCTCCACTTCAGGCCGGTCGGGAAACCCGCTCCGCCACGGCCGCGCAGGCCGGATTTCTTTACCTCTTCGATGACCGCTTCCGGCGATGTCTTTTCGGCGAGGATCTTTTTCCAGGCCTGGTAGCCGCCGGTCTTGAGATAGTTCTCCAGCGTCCAGGGTTGATCATACTGCAGGGTGGTGAAACAGACCTGGTTCGTCATGCGCTACTCCAGTCCATCCAGAAGCTGATCCACTTTTTCAAGTGTCAGGTTCTCGTGATAGTGTCCGTTGACTGTCATCATCGGCGCGCCGACGCAGGCCGCGAGGCATTCTTCTTCAGCCTTGAGATAGATACGCCCGTCGCTGGTGGACTCGCCGAGCTTGATGCCCAGCTTGTTCTCGACGTGCTCGATCAACTCGTCGGCGCCGCACAGCATGCACGAAATATTGTTGCAGAACGCCACCGTGTTACGCGCCACCGGCGCTGTTTCGAT
Source organism: Thiogranum sp. (assembly GCA_050116915.1). Classification (GTDB taxonomy): domain Bacteria; phylum Pseudomonadota; class Gammaproteobacteria; order DSM-19610; family DSM-19610; genus Thiogranum. The sequence continues at coordinate 2,650 of JASFNS010000228.1, forward strand.
CATCGAGTAGAACGACGCCACCTCGTAGACCGACACCGGCGGCATACCCAGGTACTCGGCCACGGCGTTCATTTGCGGCACGCCCACATAGCCTTCCGCGTGCTGAACAGCGTGCAGTGCCGCGAGCACCGCGGACTGCTTCTGCTCGGGCGGATACTTTTCCAGCCAGTGGTCGATTTCGGTCCTGATTCCGGCGGGAATTTGGTAAGTTTCAGTAGGCATAATCAATACGTATTCAAGCAAGCAGGCGCAGCAGGAAAGTCGTTCGGGCTCATCGATCCACCTCACCGAACACAATGTCCTGGGTACCGATGATGGCCACGACGTCGGCCAGCATGTGGCCGCGTGACATCTCGTCCAGCGCCGACAGGTGAGCGAAACCGGCTGCGCGAATCTTCACACGGTACGGCTTGTTGGCTCCGTCGGACACCAGGTATATACCGAATTCGCCCTTGGGATGCTCCACCGCGGCATACACTTCGCCTTCCGGCAGGCAATAACCCTCGGTGAACAATTTGAAATGGTGGATCAGCGCCTCCATGTCCTGCTTCATTTCTTCGCGCGCCGGTGGCGTCACCTTGTGATCGCCGCTGATCACCGGGCCGGGGTTGGCGCGCAGCCAGTCGACGCACTGTTTGATGATGCGGTTGGCCTGGCGCATCTCCTCGATGCGCACCAGGTAGCGGTCATAGCAGTCGCCGTTCACGCCGACGGGGATATCGAAATCCATGCGGTCGTAGACTTCGTAGGGCTGCTTCTTGCGCAGATCCCAGGCCACGCCCGAGCCGCGCAGCATCGGCCCGGTCATGCCCAGCTGCAGGGCGCGTTCCGGCGAAACCACGCCGATTCCCACGGTGCGCTGTTTCCAGATGCGGTTGTCGGTGAGCAGCGTTTCGTATTCATCCACGCAGGCCGGGAACCGCTCGGTAAAGTCCTCGATAAAATCGAGCAGCGAGCCCTGCCGGTTGCGGTTCAGTCGCTCGATGTCTTCGCTGTCGTGCCAGCGCGATTCCTGGTACTGGGGCATGCTGTCGGGCAGGTCGCGGTAGACGCCGCCCGGACGGTAATAGGTCGCGTGCAGGCGCGCACCCGACACCGCCTCGTAGCAGTCCATCAGGTCTTCACGTTCGCGGAATGTGTACAGGAAGGCGGTCATGGCACCGATGTCGAGTCCGTGCGCGCCCAGCCACAACAGGTGGTTGAGAATGCGCGTGATCTCGTCGAACATCACGCGGATGTACTGGGCGCGTTCCGGCACCTCGATACCCAGCAGTTTTTCGATCGCCAGAACGTAGCTGTGTTCGTTACACATCATGGACACGTAGTCGAGCCGGTCCATATAGCCGATGCTCTGGTTGTAAGGCTTGCTCTCGGCGAGCTTTTCGGTCGCGCGGTGCAACAGCCCCACGTGGGGGTCGGCGCGCTGGACAACTTCGCCGTCCAGCTCCAGCACCAGGCGCAGCACGCCGTGGGCGGCCGGGTGCTGCGGCCCGAAGTTCAGAGTGTAGTTGCGGATTTCAGGCATCGCTCAGCTCTGCCAGATGTGCAGGCGCACACGGGCGCAGGGGGGAACATGAAAAGTACCCGGTCATTGGAAGTCCTCTTTGCGCCACCGCGTGGTCAGTTTTCGTCACTTTCACTTTCCGTCGCTGTCTCATCGCCTGCAGACTCCTCTTCTTCCCCGGCGCGTATCACCTTCGGCACCAGTACCCGCGGTTCGATGCTGACCGGCTGGTAGACCACGCGCTGTTTCTCCATGTCGTAGATCACCTCGACGTTGCCGCTCAGTGGGAAATCCTTGCGGAACGGGTGACCGATGAAGCCGTAGTCGGTGAGGATCCGGCGCAGGTCGGGGTGGCCGGCGAACATGATGCCGAACAGGTCGAAAG
>JASFNS010000229.1:0-4521 GCA_050116915.1 Thiogranum sp.
TCCTCGATTGACTGCAGGCGCGAGACGATCGCCTTCATCTTCGACAGCGCCAGCGCGCCCACGGCCATGGTTACGGACAGTACCGCCGGCATGGCGACCGGAATCGAGGCGACGGTCAGGATCAGTGCAAACTGCACCAGCTCAAGCAGCGGCGCATGACGGAACAGTTGCACCACCATCAGTATCGCCACCAGACCCAGACTCAGGTAGATCAGGTAGTCACCGATGGCCAGTACTGCCTTCTGGAAGTGCGATACGGCGCCGGCGCTCTCCACCAGCCTGGCGGTGCGTCCAAAGAAGGTTTCGCCGCCCGTGGCGGTGACGAGCGCGACCATCTCGCCCTGTTTGGCAATCGACCCGGAATAGGCGACTTCGCCCGGTTTTTTGTTCACCGGCAGCGATTCGCCGGTGAGTGCCGACTGGTCAATGGCCAGATACTCACCCTCGGTGAGTTTGGCGTCGGCGGGGATGATGTCGCCCAGCCGCAGGCGGATGACGTCGCCAGGCACCAGCTCGGCGGCGTCGATTTCGCGCCATTGCCCGTCGCGCAACACGCGAGCCCTGAGCGCCAACTGCTGCTTGAGCGCCTCCAGGGCGTTGGCGGCCTTGAATTCCTGCCAGAAGCCGATCACGGCGTTGAAGACCAGCAGAGCGAGGATGATGGTGAAGTCATCCCAGTGCCGGACCAGGGCCGAGAGCACGGCGGCGACCTCGATCATCCACGGGATTGGCCCCCAGAAGTACCGCAGAAACTGCTTTAGCGGGCTGACCTTCTTCTCCTCCAGGGCGTTGCGGCCGAATTGCGCGAGGCGTTGTTGCGCTTCGGCCGCGCTCAGGCCTCGCTCGCTGCTGTCGAGCTGCCGGTTCGCCTCTTCGATACTGAGGCCTTCAACCTGTTGGCTGCCTATGCTCTTGACCATCTGCGGGTTCCTTTACCGTCGCGTTGTCTCTGGCGTGCGTTGTACGCGAGCTGGCACAGCCGATGTGCGCAGTGTTCTTCGACGCTGTTTCATGGCGCTATCATGCCGTTGCCGAGACAGGCGTCGGTGTAGTTGAACACCACGTCGGGGTTCGGGCGGGTCAGGTTGTGGTCTTTGTCCCTGTATTCCAGGTGCGTGAGCAGGTCCTTGATCACGCAGAGCCGGGCGAGCTTCTTGTCGTCGGCGCGTACCACTGTCCACGGCGCCATCGGGCTATGCGTGCGCGCGAACATGTCGTTGCGCGCTGTGCTGTAATCGCTCCAGTGCTTCTGCGCCACGGCGTCGATCGGGCTCATCTTCCACTGCTTGAGCGGATCGCTGCGGCGCGCGGCCAGACGCTTCTTCTGTTCGGCCTTGCTGATGTCGAGGTAGTACTTGAACAGGCGGATACCCGAACGGATCAGCATCTGTTCGAAGGCCGGCGCCATCTCCATGAATGCCTCGTATTCCGCCTCGCTGCAAAAGCCCATGACCCGTTCGACGCCGGCGCGGTTGTACCAGCTGCGGTTGAACAGGACCATTTGCTCGGCGGCCGGCAGGTGCGGCGTGTAGCGCTGGAAGTACCAGGATGTACGGTCGTGGTCGGAGGGTTTGCCCAGCGCCACCACGCGCGTTTCGCGCGGCGAGAGGTGCCGGGTGATCCGCTTGATGGTGCCGTCCTTGCCGCCGCTGTCGCGGCCTTCGAAAAGCACCAGAATACGATCGCCACGGGCAATGATGTGCTTCTGCAGTTTGACCAGTTCGACCTGCAGGTCGTGCAGTTCCTGTTTATAGGCCTTTTTTGGCGGGGAAGCCGGATATTCCGGCCTGTGCTGGTCTTTCGCGCTCATTTCGGCTATGGCCTGTCAGTCGTCAGCGTGGGTTTTCGTCGCAGCGAGCGGTTCGCCTGTCACTGCGCCTCCATGGCGAGTACCGAGGCAGCATCTGTGCCAGTTTGATCGCCGGCTGTTTTTTCATGGAAAATTTCTGAATGGGCCCACAAACCGGGAGCGGGCGTGGACATAGCCCCCAACCCCATGGGGAATAATACCCACAGGCCGTCGATAGCCGCGCGCGAACGGGGGCATCCGGTTGTGCTGAAGGTCCGGGGGTCAGGTGTGTTCAATGTTCACACGGCATTGAACCAGAAGCAGAATCTTTGCCCGATATCCAGACAGGCTCAACCGTGACACCGACTACCTTCGGTGCAGGCACGTATGTTGCGTGAGAGCGTTACAGGCAACAGTCATAGCCAGCGACTGTAGGTGTGTCGGCGACTGTCACTTCAATGCCCGCGATCAGGCCCGGAAATCGCTCGCCACAGCATGGCAGATGTCGCTACGGGCGTGGGCGCAACGGCGGCGGCACACGACGGATGTGCGCGGCGTGACAGCCGACGCAAGGAAAACGAAACCGTACTATGACGCAACAGACAGCGTTCCCACGCCAATCGGCTCCGGTAGACACTGGAACCTGGGCGCTTGAACCGACAGGGCGCGGGACCGGTACTCCGGTCCCGCACCCCACAAAACACGCAGCAGCAATGATGCAAGCTATGAGCCGCGCAGTGCACAAGGCATCCGAGACGCAAGGAGAACATCCATGTACCAGCCGAGCACCTCTGACACCTCGTTCAATTGGGAAAGGACCGCAAGGCCGGCGCCGCCCCCGGTGCTGCGGGAGCTGGCGGAGGAAGCGGGCGTGCGTTTCAACGGCGACGCGCCGTGGGACATCCAGGTGTTCGACGCACGCTTGTATCGGATGATCCTGTCCCACGGCTCCCTGGGCTTCGGCGAGGCATACATGGCCGGGCTATGGGGCTGTGCGCGCCTCGATGAACTGTTTCTGCGACTGCTCGGCATCGACGCCGATGAGCGGCTCGGCGGTTGGGCGCGCCTGCGGATCATGGGAGAAACCCTGCGCCAGAGTCTGCTCAACCAGCAATCGAAGGGCCGCGCCTTCGAGGTGGGGGAACAACACTATGATATCGGCAACGACATCTTCGAGGTCATGCTCGACCCCACCATGAGCTATTCCTGCGCCTACTGGGCCGAGGCGGACAACCTGGCGCAGGCCCAACGCAATAAGCTCGACCTGATCTGCCGCAAACTGGAACTGGCGCCCGGCGAACGCCTGCTGGATATCGGTTGCGGCTGGGGCGGTTTGGCACAGTTCGCGGCGACCCACTATGGCGTGGAGGTTGTTGGTATCACGATCTCCAGGGAGCAGCGGGAGCTGGCCCGTGAGCGTTGCGCCGGGCTGCCGGTGCGCATCGAGCTGATGGACTATCGCGACCTGACCGGAAGCTACGACAAGGCGGTGTCGGTCGGCATGTTCGAACACGTGGGGCCAAAGAATTACCCGACCTACTTTGACATGGTTGGCCGGGTGCTCAAGGACGACGGCCTGTTCCTGCTGCACACCATAGGCAACCACACCACGTCGCTGACGGCCGACCCGTGGATCGAGAAATACATCTTTCCAAACGGCAGGTTGCCCTCCGCCCGGCAGATGAGCACTGTGCTGGAGGGCCGGCTGCTGATCGAGGACTGGCACAACTTCGGCCCGGACTACGACCGGACGCTGATGGCATGGTGGAACAACTTCGAGCGCGCCTGGCCGCGGCTCGAGAGCAAATACGGCAAACGCTTCTACCGCATGTGGAAGTACTATCTCATGTGTTGCGCCGGATTCTTCCGGTCCCGGCAGGGCCAGCTCTGGCAGTTGGTGTTGAGCAAGCGTGGGCGCGCCGGGGTCTACCGTTCGGTGCGTTGATCGGTGGTCCAGCCTGCACGCTGCAGTTATCGGTGTTTCGGGCAGGGTGGTGCACCAGACATAGTTCCTCGTCCCGCGGCTAAACAGGCAGCAGCTGTTCGAGCACTGGAGTCGGAACGGCTTGCGTATGCGAACTCGTCTGTTCGACTGACACCCGGGAGATCTGCCCTCTACGCGGACTCATGAGTAAAGCCGCTTTGCGCCTGCCGTGAGCAACGGGAGAGTCACTCGTTTAATGTGTGGGTTGAGCCCGAGCGGCTTCAGAAACATGCGTGCGGCCATTTCGTACGGGTAGTACCGGCGTGCGAGCGCGGCATAGTGTTTGCGAAACATCCGGTATGCGACTTCGTGGAAACGCCGCTCAGGGTGACGCTCCAGATACACGTGCTTGAAGGCGTAGTAGGCGTCTTCATTTTCGATTTCCCGGGCGCGATGCCACAGGGTGCGTGCCACAGCGTAATAACTGTGCGATTCATGATCCTGGTACTTCAGAAAGAAATGGTAGAAATAGCGGTAGTGCCGGATCTCATCGCTGCGGATATGAGACAGTAGCCCGGTCAGCACCGGCTCCGGGCTGAGTCGCGACAGCATGGTATACAGGCTCGCGGTACCGGTCTCGACCACGCAGCGAGCGGCTAACTCGAGCGTCTGTGTCGGCCCGAGGAGTTCGGGTCGACACAATCGAGTGTAGTCGGCGGAAAAACGCAGAAAGCTGCGCTCCCAGGCAAAATCAGGCCAAACAGTGTTCACGTAACGCCTGAGCGCCGCCCCATGCTGCATTTCCTCG
>JASFNS010000230.1:0-4498 GCA_050116915.1 Thiogranum sp.
GAGATTCTCATCGGCTACGGCGAGACCGAGGCCTCGCCGTTGACTCATCTCACCACCCCCGAAGACAGCCTCGAACGGCGCGTCCAAACCGTCGGACGCAACCTGCCGCACCAGGAAGTGAAAATCATAGACCTCGACAAGGGCACAACCGTGGCTCTCGGCGAGGTGGGCGAGATCTGCTTCCGCGGACACCATGTCATGCAGGGTTATTACGGTGATGCCGATGCCACCGCCAGGGCGATCGACGCGCGGCACTGGCTGCACTCCGGCGACCTTGGTGCCATGGATGCGGACGGCTACGTGCGCATCACCGGCCGCCTCAAGGAGATGATTATTCGCGGTGGCGAAAATATCTATCCGCGCGAGATCGAGGATTTTCTGTTCACTCACCCGCAGGTGGCGGCAGTGGCGGTGTTCGGTGTGCCCGACGAGTACTACGGTGAAGAGATCATGGCCTGGGTGCAGTTGCACGAAGGCGGGCAGGTGAGCGAGCAGGAACTGCGCGATTTCTGCAAGGGCAACATCGCCCACTTCAAGATTCCGAAGTACATCTGGTTTGTCGACGAGTTCCCGATGACCGTCACGGGCAAGCTGCAGAAGTTTCGTATGCGCGAGATCGCCCTCGAGCGCCTGGCGCGTGCCAGGGCACCGGCGGGCGGCGCCTGAGCGGGTGAGCCTGACAGGGCGCTAGAGGCCCATTTCCCGCACGTCGGTTTCGCTGCGCAGGGCTTTGGTCACCACCTCGACCCGGTCGGCGGCATCGCGCAACTCCACCGAGACCAGCTCGCGGATCAGCCGGTCCAGGTCGCGAAAATGTGCGTCGGATATCTGCCGGCAAAGCGACTCGCCGAGGATCTCCCTGAACGCCGTTACCACCGCTTCCACACGTTCATGATGCTGATTGCTCATCGCTGCTCTCCACCGGTTGATGTATGGGTGACCGACTGGTTCGTTGTACGGATTACCGTACCACGGTTGTGCGCGGACAGCATAACTCAGCCTTTCCCCGGGAATCCAGCGGTGCAAGGCGGGAAAAAGTCCATACTGTAACCGCCTTTCCGGCCGTGGATCTTGCCGCGTTACTGATTGACCATTTTCTGGAAGTGCTCACACGAACCGGCCAGATCTTCATAGCTTCCCGAGGATATGACACGGCCCTCATCGATATAGTGAATCACATCGCAACTACTGACGGTGTTCAGACGATGTGCGATGATGACAATTGTCAGTTTGTGTGACAGTTTTTGAATGGCATCCATAACGACGCTCTCTGTCACACTATCCAGTGCGTTGGTGGCTTCATCCAGAACAAGGATATCGGGATTGCGGTAGATGGCGCGGGCGATCCCTATCCTTTGCCTTTGCCCGCCACTCAGGCGAATGCCCCTCTGGCCAAGCATGGTGTTGTAGCCGTCGGGCAGCGAATGCACGACATAATCATGCAGATTGGCGATCTTGAGCGCGTTTTCCAGCGCCCCCATGTCTATTTCACGGTCCGGGACGCCGAAGGCAACATTCCTCGCCACAGTGTCATCGAAAAGGAATATGTGCTGCGGCACATAGCCAATGTGATCTTGCCAGTCACCGAGATTAGCGGGTGTGACAGGACTACCATTAACGGCGAGTTCTCCGGCGAGAGGCTTTAACAGGCCCAGGATGATATCGACGAGCGTTGTCTTGCCCGATCCGGTCGGACCGACCAGGCCGACCGTGGTGTTGTTCTCGATGCGAAGGTTGAGGTTGTGAATGGCATAGTCCGACCCGGCGGGATAGCGAAAGTCGATGTCGCGCAGCTCTATCGTTTCAATGCGCCCGAATTCACGCATGCTGTCGCGTTGAGCCGGCTCGTGGTCACCGCCTGCCGACAGGGTCGTCAGATCGCTATGCAAGGTATCCAGCGTGGGAATATTGTATTGAATCGTGGTAAAACTGGAAAATATCTGCTGCAGGGCCGGCATCAAGCGGTATCCCGCGACCACGTACACGACCAGTATGGGCATCCAGGGCGACAGATCCTGGTGCGTTGCGACCAGATAAAGGATGAGAGCCATTATGCCGGATACCGCTAGGAGCTCGATGCCGTGTCTGGGAATCTGGGATATCCCGCGGCTCACCGTCTCCAGCGCGGCGGTCCTGCGCGAGCAGGCAGCATAGCCGTCGACAAAAACGCTTTCCTTGCCGAACAGTTTCAGTTCCTTTATGCCTTCAAACGCCTCGCTGGCAATCTTGAACTGCATCCGTCGGGCCTCATCGGCCTTGTGGCTCAGGCGGCTGAGTTTTCTGAAGACGAGGCCATACAGCAGCAGGTAGCTGCCGCCCAGCGTGGCGGCCGCCACGGCGGCGATATGCACATCGACGGCGATCAGCAGGGAGATAATGAACAGCGATACGATCGCGCCGGTGACTATCTGAATCCCGGGCAGAATGATCCCGCCGACAAGGCGATCGGTTTCGTTGCAGACGCGTCGCTTTAGCTCAAGCGTGTTCCTTGACAGGAAATAGGCGTACGGCTGCATCAGGTATTTGTTCAACAGCCGCTCTGACAGGTTGTGTCTCCATGTCATGGTAAAGTGCGAGACCAGCCAGTTGGACAATGCGAAGAACACGTTTCTGGCGATCTGCAAAGCCAGCACGGATGCGCCGAGAAAAATAACGAAGCTTTCCTCGCTGTCGAATCCGAGAAAATCGTAGACGGCGCGCAAATAGCGGTTGGTGAGGACGGCATCCATGTTCGAGACGGCGGCAATAAAAGGCATGATTGACCCTATGCCGGCTATCTCCAGCAATCCCATGGCCACCATGACGGCCATAAGCCGGTAAAACTGCCGGCGATCGTCCGCGGACAATATTGCTAATATTTTGGCGAATTGCCTGGTCACCACCGTCACCTGCCGCTCAGCCCAGTGTCTCGACCAGCCCGGACAGCACCGGACCGACTACGCCAAGGCTATAGTTTCCAAGGAACCTTTCCCGTGCCAGCTTACCCTGTTCCAGCGCGGCCTGCGGGTCTTCGAGTATGTCCTGAAGCGCTTTCGCCAGCTCGCCGGGATTCGACGGCGGGACCAGGTACCCGGTATTGCCGAGTATCTCGGGTATGTCGCCGACGGTTGTCGTTAATATAGGCTTGCCCATCGCCATGGCGTCGGTCAGCTTCATGGGAAACTGCGCGCGCGCAATGCTGGTGTCTCTTTGCGGCACCACGATGACATGGGCGGCGGCGACAACCTCGGGCATCTGCTCCTGAGGGAAGGCCGGCAAGCGCACGATCCAGTGGGCCCATCGCTGCATGAGTTCAGCTATATAGCCCTCGCTGCAACTTCGTCCCCCGACGATCACCAGCCGCATAGCCGGGTTCTGCAAGGTGTCCAGGGCCATCAGAACGTCTTCCAGACCTTTGTGCGCTCTGGCCGTACCGGGAAACATCAGCACGATATACCCCGACAATCCGTAGCGCCTCCGGCTGTCCTCCGGCACATACCTCGACGGGTCATACTTGCCGGTGTCCTTGCATTGAGGCACATAGGTGCCCCCGTACACGTCCTGCAGAAGGCGCGTATTAACCGTTATGGCGTCAGCTTTGCAGATCGCCTTGTCCAGCCACCGCATGTAGCGCGCATCGGCAGGATTCAGCCAGCGGCGGCAATTGCGCACGAAATTGCGCGGGCCGCGCGCGAAGCGGCGGACGAGGTCGATTGCATCATGTGACCGATGCGCCGGTGAGTTCACCTGCTGCTGCCTGGCGGCAGTCAATTCAGCCATTTCCCAGTCATCGATATCGAGCATGACCGGTGATCCGTTCATCCACCGTTTTAACAATGCGACGCCATAGCTGCTGAGCCGGGGCTTGATGGCATATACGATATCACCGTCTATTTTCAGTGCCAGTCTGAACAAGCGGAAAAGCCGGCTGTAACCGTTGACTTCCGTGAGTCTTATGTTCGACGGCGGAACCGGGTACAGTGAGCCGCTCGTCAGTTTCACACCGAGAATTTCCACGTCGTAGCCGGCGTACGCAAGCGCCTGGGCAAGTGCATAGGCGCGTGTCATGCCGCCAGCGACCAGGTCGGGGGCAACGATGGAGAGCTTCTTGTTTGGAGGAGCTGACAAATTCCGGGATTCACTGGATAAATGGATTCTACAGTAGTGTCTACGCCGCTCTCTACCGGATCCCTGCCAGAGGTGCTATCGGCCTGCCATCGACACCGTCAAGTTCAACCCCCGTGAACGATGCAATGGTCGGCGCCAGATCCATGACCGATACCGGTGTTCGCAACTGTCCCGGAGCAATCGACGGCCCGCTGAGAAACACCAGCCCCTCTGAGGTGTGGTCACCGGTGCGGCACTTCTTGTACTCTCCGGCTATCCGGCCGGTCTTGGGCGAGAAGACCTCGGAAACCGGGGCGCTGCGGTTCCATTCGACCAGCAGATCCGGCAGATAGTGCATATTTTCCCCTTCATAAAGGTCCGCACTGCGCAACACCGCCTTCACCAGGGGCTC
>JASFNS010000231.1:0-4488 GCA_050116915.1 Thiogranum sp.
CTGCACAATAACGACAGTATCGTTGTCGGTGAACTGCAGGTGCGGTTCTTTGCCGACGGCGACCCCGCACAGGCTGCGACGCTGGCACCGACGGAACAGCGCCATTTCAGTCGTATCCCGTTCCATGTGAGCGTGACGCTGGGGGACGGGCAACAGACCTGGGAAGGTGAACTGCTGGATATCTCCCTGCACGGGGCACTTGTCAAAGCGCCGGCGTCATTCGCGGGCGAGCCGCAAAGCCGCTATCAACTGGCGATCCACCTCGAAGGCGGACCGGACATCTGCATGGACGTGGAAATCGCCCACCGCGAAAACGATGAGCTGGGGCTCAACTGCAAGGACATCGACGTGGACAGCATCACCCACCTGCGGCGACTGGTGGAACTGAACCTCGGCGACCCCGAACTGCTGGAACGAGAACTCTCGGCGCTGGGATAAAAAACCGGCCTGCCAGGCGCAGCGCTTCACAGCTCGCCTGTCAGCTAAACCAGTCCAGCACCTCTGCATAACGCGAGACCGCCGATATCTCCAGACCCTTGATACCCGACTTCGGCGCGTTGGCGGCGGGAATAAGCGCGCGCTTGAAACCGAGCTTGGCCGCTTCCCGCAGGCGTTCCTGACCGTTCGGAACCGGCCGGATCTCGCCCGCGAGTCCGACTTCGCCGAAAACGATCAGGTCGTTGGGCAGGGTGTGGTCGCGAAAACTCGACAGCACCGCCAGCAACACCGGCAGGTCTGCCGCGGTCTCATTGACACGTACCCCGCCAACCACGTTGACGAACACATCCTGGTCGCTCATGAACACGCCGCCGTGGCGGTGTTGTACCGCCAGCAACATGGCCAGGCGGTTGTGCTCCAGCCCTACTGTGACCCGGCGCGGATTCGACAGCTGGCTGTCGTCAACCAGCGCCTGCACCTCCACCAGCAACGGCCGGGTGCCCTCCATGGTGACCATGATGACACTACCGGCGACCGGTTGTTCGTGGCGTGACAGAAATATCGACGAGGGGTTGCGGACTTCCTTGAGACCCGCATCCGTCATGGCGAACACCCCGAGCTCGTTCACCGCGCCGAAACGGTTCTTGACGGCGCGGATCACGCGGTAACGCCCGCCGGAGTCGCCCTCAAAATACAGGACCGTGTCGACCATGTGTTCGAGCACGCGCGGTCCGGCCAGGGTGCCTTCCTTGGTGACGTGCCCGACCAGAAACAGTGCCGTACCCGTCTGCTTGGCGAAGCGCACCAGCTGCGCGGCACTCTCGCGCACCTGCGCCACCGAACCGGGCGCCGATTGCAGCAGCTCGGTATACAGCGTCTGGATGGAGTCGATGACCACCACCTGCGGGGCCTCGGCGCGGGTGTGTTCAATGATGCGTTCCACCGAGGTCTCCGCCAGCAGGCGCACGTCGTCGGCCGCGACCCCCAGGCGCCGGGCCCGCACCGACACCTGTTCGGGCGATTCCTCCCCGGTCACGTACAGCGCCTTGAGACTACCGGCGAACGAGGCCAGCGCCTGTAACAGCAGGGTCGATTTGCCGATGCCCGGATCACCGCCGATCAGCACCACCGAGCCCGCGACCAGGCCGCCGCCGAGCACCCGGTCGAGTTCCTCGACACCCAGCGACACGCGCGCCTCGGCGCCGAAGCGCACCTCGGAAAGGGTCTGCACCCGCGGCGCCCCCGCCCCGCCCGCATAGCCGGCGAAACGCGCGGTCTTGCCGCCGGCCGGCACCACCGACAGCACTTCGGTCAGGCTGTTCCAGGCGCCGCAATCAGCGCACTGCCCCGCCCACTTGGGCGACTGGGCGCCGCACTCGCTGCACTGGTAAGCGGTCTTTGCCTTAGCCATCGCTGTACTCGCGCGGCACGCGCGCACTGACATTGCACAGCAATTCATAATTGATGGTACCGGCATGCGCGGCGACCGCCTCTACCGGCAAGCCGGCGCCCCACAGCTGCACCGGGTCGCCGGGGCGGGCCCGGGGCTGGCTGCGCAAGTCGACACAGATCATGTCCATCGACACCCGGCCGATCAGCGGTACCTCCCTGCCATTGACCAGCACCGGCGTACCGGCTGGCGCGTGCCGGGGATAGCCGTCACCGTAACCGCAGGCCGCGACGCCCACCGGCATCGCCGTCGGGCAGGTCCAGGCCTGGCCGTAGCCGATGCTTTCGCCCTGGTTGCGCGGGTACACGGCAATCAACTGCGATTCCAGGGTCATCACCGGCTGCAGGTCGGTTTGGCGGTCGGCGGTCACTGCGAACGGAGAGGCGCCATACAGCATGATACCGGGTCGTACCCAGTCGAAGTGCATATCCGGGCGCGTCAGCAGGGCCGCGGAATTGGCCAGCGAGCGCTCCACCGCGGGGATATCAAGCGACTTGAAGGTCGTCAGCTGGGCATCATTGGCGGCGTGTTGCGGTTCGTCGGCACAGGCCAGGTGCGACATCAGGCGCACACTGCCGCCACCCACTTCCACCAGCGCCGCCAGGCGCCGGTGCACGGCCCCGGCCTGTTGCGGCGATACACCCAGGCGGTGCATACCGGTATCCACTTTCAGCCACAGGTGCAGGGACGCCGCGGCCGGTGCCTGCGCCATCCAGTCGGCCTGTTCCAGACTGTGTACCACCGGCTGCAGCGCGTATTCGGTAGCCACCGCGAGATCGGCGGCATCGAACACGCCCTCAAGCAGCACCAGTGGCGCGGACACGCCCGCTTCGCGCAACTGCACGGCTTCCTCGACACTGGCAAGCGCAAAGGCGTCGGCGTCCTGCAGCGCGCGGGCGACCGGCACGGCACCGTGACCATAGGCATTGGCCTTGACCACCGCCATCAGGCGACTGGCCGGTGCAGCCTTGCGTGCGAGCTGGTAGTTGTGTTGCAGGGCCCCGAGGTTGATGTGCGCCCGTACCGGCCGCGTCATGCACCCGGTCCGCCGGGATTGAAACCGTCATCGGCATAGCTGTCCATGGGCGTGAAATTCTCGAAGCGGGTGTGTTTGCCGAGAAACGTCAGGCGACGCATGCCGATGGGTCCGTTACGCTGTTTGCCGATGATGATTTCCGCGGTGCCCTTGTCCGGGCTGTCCTCGTCGTAGACCTCGTCCCGGTAGATAAACATGATCACGTCTGCGTCCTGCTCGATGGCGCCGGATTCGCGCAGGTCGGACATGACCGGACGTTTGTTGGGCCGCTGTTCGAGGCTGCGGTTGAGCTGCGACAGCGCGATCACCGGCACGCTGAGTTCCTTGGCCAGGGCCTTCAACGAGCGCGAAATCTCGGAAATCTCGCCGGTGCGGTTTTCCTTGTGACCGGGCACCTGCATCAGCTGCAGGTAGTCGATGACAATCAGGCCCAGATTGTGTTCGCGCTTCAGGCGGCGGGCCCGTGCGCGCAGCTCGGTGGGACTCAGCGCCGGCGTATCGTCAATAAACAGGGGCGCCTCCGAGAGAATGCTGACCGCCGAGGTCAGTCGCGGCCAGTCATCATCGTCCAGCCTGCCGGTACGTACCTTGGTCTGATCGATGCGCCCCAGAGACGACATCAGGCGCATGGCCAGCTGCTCGCCGGGCATTTCCATACTGAAAACCGCTACCGGGATGCCGTCCTTGATGGCGGCGTGTTCTGCGATGTTCATGGCAAAGGTGGTTTTACCCATCGAGGGGCGGCCGGCGATGATGACCAGGTCGGAGGACTGCAGACCGGCAGTCATATCATCGACATCGGTGAATCCGGTGGCAACCCCGGTAAGCGGGTTGTCCAGGTGAAACAGGGTATCTATGCGGTCGACGGCCTTGGTCAGCAGGTCCTTGATACTGGTGAAGCCCGAGCCACGACTGTCTCCCTGGTCGGCAATACGGAAGACCAGCTGCTCGGCGTTGTCCAGCAGCGCGGCGGTATCGCGGCCCTCGGTGAAATAGGCGCTGTTGGCGATCTCGGTACCGACGTCGGCGAGCTGCCGCAGCACGGAGTTCTGGCGCACGATGGTGGCGTAGGCGCGGATGTTCGCGGCACTGGGCGTGTCCTTGGCGAGCGTACCCAGGTAGGACAGGCCGCCGATATCCTCGAGGTTGCCCTGACCGTCCAGCCATTCCGACAGGGTGATGACGTCACAGGGGTCGCCGCGCTCGATGAGCTTGCCCGCAGCCGCGAAAATCAGTCGGTGTTCGCGCCGGTAGAAGTCGGCCTCGCTGACGAGGTCGGCGATCTGATCCCAGGCACGGTTGTCGAGCAGCAGGCCACCCAGCAGGGACTGCTCGGCCTGGATGGAATGCGGTGGCACCTTCTGGCGGTCGCTGGCGAATTCGACGGTATTCGCCGATGGTACCGGTTCCGGCATTCGTCCTCCTTGGAGCATGTTCGGGCAGCGGGAAAGGGTTGTTGCAGAGTGCATACTAAAGCGCGGCGGCGGGTCGCTCAAGTACGCAATTTGTGCGCCTCTTTCTGTGGAGAAATTTGTCCGGCGCTTGCCGAGCGCAGGGTTCCGGG
>JASFNS010000232.1:0-4451 GCA_050116915.1 Thiogranum sp.
TGGGCACGATGCAGCCAGAGTGTGGCTGTTGGTCGGAGGCGGTAGCGGATCCGGCACTGGCCAAGGCACACCGGCACGGAAAAGGGGCGGCACAACAGCAGGGGATTGGGGCGATCTGCTAGGATAGGCCGGCGCCCATCGGTGCGGGCAGAATGCGCCGATGGTGAGGTGACCCAACGGAGGCGCGCCCGTGTTTATCAGAAATTTCGAAATCCGTCTGGCTTGTCAGCGCGATGCGCTGCACATCGCCGAGATGTCGCGGCAGCTGATCGAGGTTGGCCTTGGCTGGAGCTGGACGCCCGCGCGGGTTCTCAGAAGCCTGCAGGACCGCAACACCAATGTTGCCGTGGCCCACGAGGGCGGGCGCATTATCGGTTTCGGTATTGCACAGTATCAATCGGACGAGGCGCACATCGCCCTGTTTGCGGTTGCAAGCGCCAGGCGCCGCTGCGGCGTCGGTACGGCGCTGATGCAATGGATGGAGGAGACCGCGCTGACCGCGGGGATCGGCGTCATCTACCTGGAGGCCCGGTTGAGCAACGCCGGCGCCCGGGCGTTCTACCGGAAGATGGGCTACCGGGAAGTCAAGCTGGTGCCGGGCATGTACAAGGGGATCGAAGCGGGCGTGCGCCTCGCCAAGGATCTCTGGTCGTGAGTCCTCGCGATGGGGCGCAGCGTGCCCGCTCCCGGTAGCCGTCCGGGATCGCGCATGCGGTGCCCGGGTTACGCGCCGCGGGGTTTTTCCCGCTTCTTCACATGCTTTTTCGCCGCCGGTTTTGCGCCGGGCTTGGCCCTGGACGCAGGCTTGGGTTTGCCTTTACCCGCGGTCCTGGCTTTGGGGCCGGGTTTGCCTTTGGCAGCGGCTTTGCCTTTGGCGCCGGGTTTGCCCTTGGACTTGAATGACAGCGTCTTGCGACTGCCCTCGACCGGTGTTTCGCCGGCCGGTGCGATATCCAGGCGCTGCTGACAGACACGCGCCTTCTTCAGCGCAAACAGGGTTTCTTTGGGCATGCCGGCGGGCAGGTCGACAGTGCTGTAGTCTTCATAGATTTCGATGTGGCCGATGTATTCGCTGTCCAGCTGGGCTTCGTTGGCAATGGCGCCGACGATGTTGCCGGGCTTGACGCCGTGCTGGTAGCCGACGGCGATGCGAAAACGCTGCATCTCGACCTCCGGGTGCCCCTTGAGCGGTAGCACTTCGTCGGAACCGGCGGTTTTGCTGCGCCGCGGTGGTCGTTGTTCCTCGCGCGGCGCTCGCTTCGCGCTGTCATCGCGCCGCGGGGTGTGTTCCTTCTCGTTGAGCAGCAGGGGTTCATCGCCCTGCAGCAGGGCGGCCAGTGCGGCGGCGATCTCCAGCGGCTCGGCGGACTCCTCCTGCTGAACTTCGGTCAACAGCTGGTAATAGAGTTCATTGCGCTCGTTGGCGAGGCTGTCGCGGATGCGCTGCTTGAAGCGCAGCACGCGCTGCAGGTTGATGTCTTTGGCCGTCGGCATCTGCATCGGTTCGATGGGCTGGCGGATGGTTTTTTCGATGGCGTACAGCAGGCGCTTTTCGCGCGGCGACACAAACAGGATGGCGTCACCCGTTTTACCCGCGCGGCCGGTGCGACCGATACGGTGGATATAGGCTTCGACATCGGTGGGGATATCGTAGTTGATGACATGGCTGATGCGCTGCACGTCCAGGCCGCGCGCGACCACGTCGGTGGCGACCAGGATGTCGATTTTGCCCTGTTTCAGGCGCTCGACAATGCGCTCGCGCTGCGCCTGGGCGATATCACCGTTCAGTGCCTCGCAGGCGTGCCCGCGGGCCTCGAGCTTTTCCGCCAGTTCCACCGTCGAGGTCTTGGTGCGCACGAACACCAGCATGGCGTCGTAGGGCTCGGCTTCCAGGATACGCGTCAGCGCGTCGAGCTTGTGCAGGCCGCTGACCTGCCAGTAGCGCTGGCGGATGGTCTCGGCGGTGGCGGTCTTCTGGGCAACCTTGATGACCCTGGGATCGCGCAGGTGGCGGTCGGCGACCTTGCGGATCTCTTTTGGCATGGTGGCCGAGAACAGGGCGATCTGGCGTGTCGCCGGGATTTGTTCCAGCACCCACTCGACGTCATCGATAAAGCCCATGCGCAGCATTTCGTCGGCCTCGTCCAGTACCAGCGCCTGCAGGCCCGCGAGTTTCAGCTTGCCGCTGCGCATGTGGTCCATGACTCGCCCGGGCGTGCCGACCACTACGTGTACCCCGCGCCGTAACTGGCGCAGTTGCACCTCGTAGGACTGGCCGCCGTAAATCGGCATGACGTGAAAGTCTTTCAGGTGGCGCGCGTAGGTCTGGAAAGCTTCGGCGACCTGTATGGCCAGCTCGCGCGTCGGCGTCAGCACCAGGATCTGCGGTTCGCGGCGACCGAGGTCCAGACGCGACAGCAACGGCAGGGCGAATGCGGCGGTCTTGCCAGTGCCGGTCTGTGCCTGTCCCAGCAGGTCGTGCCCTTCCAGCAGCGCCGGGATGGCCTCGGCCTGGATCGGCGAGGGCTGTTCGTAGCCGACATCCTCCACGGCTTTGAGCAGTGGCGGTGCCAGGTTCATGGCGGCAAAGGTCGGCGGGGTGGCGGATTTGGACATGCTGGGAATTCCTGTTGCCTGGTCATCCAGGCGCTATAGCCCCTGTGCCCAGCAGGGGGCCAGGGAATCTCGGGGAGGCGGGTACAATATAAGACCCCGCGAGTGTCAGCAAGTGCTAATATTCCCGGTTCTCCGACCCGCGCGGCAGGATCGCGCGCCCCCGCCGTTCACGGGAGTGATCTGCGAACCACCCAGACAGGGATCTCCCATGGTAACAGACATCAACGAGCTGATCGCGGAAATCCGGCGGCTACAGGGCGAATTGGAAACACGCTGGGCCGCCCTCAGAGAGCAGTTTCACTATACCCTGGAGGGCCGCAAGGTTCGGTTCGCCGCCGAGGTGCGCCGGCTGCACCGGCGTTACCGTGTGGGTATTCTGCGCTATCTTGGCGACACGCCGCCGCGGCATATCGCCACGGCACCTTTGATCTATGCCATGTTTGTGCCCCTGGTGCTGCTGGATGTGGCGCTGATAACCTATCAGCAGGTCTGCTTTCGCGCCTATGGCGTTCCGCGTGTCGTGCGCCGCGACTACCTGGTGATCGATCGCCACCAGCTGAGTTACCTCAATGGTATCGAAAAGGCCAATTGTATGTATTGCAGTTACGCCAACGGCTTGATGTCCTTTGCGCAGGAAGTCGTCGCCAGGACGGAACAGTTCTGGTGTCCGATCAAACATGCCCGGCGCGTACTGGGTGCGCACGAGCGTTATTACAAGTTCGCCGAGTATGGCGACTGCGAGGCGTACCAGGATCAGCTGGTGAAGTTGCGAGAGGACCTGCGCAACGAAAGCGGGTCGGGTGAGCGGCCGGCGGTGTCGGAGGGATAGCCGGGCGGTGTGTCGGAGCCGCCGGTTTTGCTGCGTGGCGTGATATGGGGCGCGTCCAGCTTGCCTCGGCGGCCCGAGAGGCGCCTGAGCTCGGTGTATTGTACGGCTTCCGGTTACCCGTCAGGATGCCGGCGGCGTTTCGCCGGCGGGTTTGCCGTGGCCGCAACAGCCCGCCCGGCCTGTCACCGCGGCCAACGGGTGGCGCTGAAACAACCAGGTGGTTAGTGTGTGCCCGGCGGTGATCGACTAAACTGGTGTTTCGCCGGTCTGATCGGGCAATAACAGGGAACTCCGTAGCATGGCCGTAACACGGTTTAGCTTTGTCAATTTTCTGATTCGTTTTGTCATGGCGCTGGTACTGGTGTTCGGTACCTACAATCCGTCCGGGTATTCCTGGTACCACTGGTTCATTCGCGCGGCGGACCGCTTCGACCCCGTGTTGACCTTTGCGGCGGTTGTCCTGCTTATCGGCTGGGTCGTCTATGTTCGCTCCACGCTGCGCTCGCTGGGGGAGATCGGCACGATTCTGGCTGTCGCCTTCTTCGCCGCCCTGACCTGGGTGATGATCGGTTACGGCTGGTTGTCGCTCGACAATCCCACCATATTTACCTGGGTTGTGCTCACCATGCTGGCGGCTATCATGGCCACCGGCATGTCCTGGTCGCATATCCGCCGGCGCATGTCGGGACAACTCGACGTCGACGACGTCGACGAAGCCTGAGCGGGAGTCAGCCATGAGTTCAGATATTCAGCCCGATAGCGCTCGTTCAGACCGGCAGGGGATCAGTTTGCCGCGGGTCCTGTTGATCGTTCTGGTCACTGTCCTGGTCACGCTGGGCGGCAGCTACTGGGTCCTGAAGACGTATGTCTTTGCGCGCGAGTTCAAGCCGGTTGAGTTGAGTGCGAAAGAGGAGCGCGTGCTGGACAGCAAGCTGCGCGTACTCGGCTATCAGCCCGAACGCGGCAGCGTTGACAACACGGCGCCTTCAGCGGACGAGTTCGACAA
>JASFNS010000233.1:0-4451 GCA_050116915.1 Thiogranum sp.
GGGTGTTGCGGGCCTGACGGCCCGCCATGCCTGTCGCGGCAACGAGCCGTGCATTGTACCTGTTGCCGCTGCCGGCGCCCGCGCCAATCGTTCAGTCGCGCCCTCCGCGAGCACGCGTCCCGCGTTGCCTGCCGGGTGGTCTTTGCGCTGCGTTTTGCGGGGCTCGCCGGCAGTCTGTATCCTTGTCTGATGCCGCCGGCAAACACCGTTGCCGGCGGCGCCTGTGTAGGCAGTATGCTGGTATTTGCGCTGGTGTACGATGCTTACCACCGTGCGGTGTCGGGGCCGGAAGGTCAGCCGCGCGTATGGTGAAACATCGGCACAGCAGGAGGGTTCGCGTGGTTTATCTTGGCTGGCGACTCACGCCGCGCAGGGGGGGACGTGGGTGAATGGCGCAACTATCCGGCTGGCCCCAGGGCATGGGTGTATGGCTCTCTGTGGCTGCCGGCGGCGCTGCTCGGCGGTCTGCTGGTGGTGACGCTGGGAACCGAGTTCGTACTGGCCTGGCAGTCTCACCAGCGCCTTCAGCCTATCAGCCGGCACATTGGCCAGATGGTGAAGCTGCAGGCCGTCAATATCGAACTGCAGCGGGAACTGGTGGAAAATCTGCGCGCCGAGAGTGAATTTACCGCCGCCGAACGCGGGGAGATGGCCGCGGATCTGAAAGCGATCCTGGATGCTAATGTGCTTCTGTCCGACGACACGGGGGCATTGGTATCGGCGGCGCTCGGGGCGTTGACCGACCTCTCGAAGGGCCCGAAACAGGCGTTGATTCTGGCGCTGGTGCAGACACGCAAAGCCGTCGAGCTCGAGGCGCGCGCACACCAGGCGCTGGTGAGCAAGATCGATCGCGGCACGGCCCTGGAGCTGCGCATCGGTGCGATCACGCTGGTGCTTTTTCCGGTCGGCGCGGTCCTGCTGCTGTACCTGATGCGCCGACGCATCCTGGCGCCGCTGGATCGCCTGAGTTTTCTCATGACGTTGCTCGGGCGCCGCGACTACACCAAGGCGTCGGTCGAATCGGTCGATCCACTGTTGCGCCCATTGACGGAGAACTACAATGCCATGGTGACCAGGCTCGCCGAACTGGAGTTGGAACACGACTCGCGCGAGCGGCATCTTGAGTCGCAGGTGAGCAACGCGACGCAGACACTGCTCGAACAACAACGCAGTCTTGCCGATACCGAACGCCTGGCGGCTGTGGGCGAAACGATGGCGCGCATCGCCCACGAGTTGCGCAATCCCCTCGCGGGCGTCAAGATGGCTTGCGGCAACCTGCGCAGGGAAATGGCACAGGAGCCGCAGTCGGAAGAGTACACCGAGCGCGTTAACATTATCGCCGCAGAACTGGATCGTATCATTGCAGTGCTGAACGCCTTGCTGGATCAGTCGCGCCAGAATCCCGAACCCTTGCGCGATATCAACGTCGGGCGTGCGGTCGCCGATCTGCTGATCCTGGTGCGCTACCAGGTTCCCGAGCGCATCGTGCTGCGGCAGGATATACCCGATGAACTGGTCTGCCGTCTGCCGGATGCCATGCTGCGCCAGGCGCTGTTGAACCTGATACTCAATGCCCGCCAGGCGCTCGGCGAAAGCGACGGCACCATCGTCCTTGAAGGGCGCGTCGAGCACGGCATGCTCAACCTTTCCGTGTGCGACGACGGCCCGGGATTTTCCGCCGACGTGCTCGATGCCGGCATACGCGCCTTTGTCAGTCGCCGGGCCGACGGGATGGGTCTGGGACTGTCCATGGTGCAGCGCTTCGTCCGTGCCCAGGGAGGAGAAGTGAAACTTTCCAATCGTGAACCTCATGGAGCCTGCGTGACGCTCGAATTGCCTTGCGGTCGGGCCGATGTCTGACTCATTGCTGATCATAGAAGACGAGCAGCTGCTCGGTTCGGAGCTGGTGCGCCACTACCGACGCGCCGGCTGGGAGGTGGCATGGGCAAAGACCATCGCCGAGGCGCGGCGAGCGCTGCTGGTGCGCGAGCTGGGGCCGCTGGTGGTGCTCTCGGATATCAATCTGCCGGATGGCAGCGGTCTGGATCTGCTCGACACGGTGCGGGAAAAGGGCGGGCGAGGGGAGTGGGTGTTTCTCACCGGTTACGGTGATGTGCCCGATTCGGTGCGGGCGATGCGCCTCGGCGCTTTCGATTTTCTGACCAAGCCCTGTGACCAGGAGCGCCTGGATATCGTTGTACAGGGCGCGGCGCGCAGCGCGCGCGCCCAGCGGCGTATCAAGGAGGAAAGCGAGAACCGCTCGCGGCGCTACACGCCGGCTTCCTTTTCCGGTTCCAGCGGCGCGGCGAAGCAGGTGCGGGAACTGCTGGGCAAACTCACCCAGGTGCCGTTCAGTGCATTGGTGATTACCGGCGAAACGGGTACCGGCAAGGGGCTGGCGGCACGCATTCTGCACCACGCCGGGCCGCGCGCCGAAGGGCCACTGGTCGAGGTCAACTGCGCCGCGCTGCCGCGCGAGCTGCTGGAATCCGAGCTTTTCGGTCACGAGGCCGGCGCTTACACGGGCGCCAAAGGCCGCCGGCGCGGGCTGATCGAGCAGGCGCATGGCGGCACCGTGTTTCTGGACGAGATTGCCGAGATGCCCGTGGACCTGCAGGCGAAGCTGCTCAAGGTCATCGAGGATCGGACGGTGCGGCGTCTGGGCGGTGACAGCGAGACCCGGGTCGACGTACAGGTGCTGGCGGCGACCAACCAGAACCTCGAAGAGCAGATCTACAACGGCGAGTTTCGCGCCGATTTATATCACCGCCTCAGCGTGTTCCGCCTGGAGCTGCCACCGTTGCGCGAACGCATTGCCGATCTGAAGGAGCTGGTGCCGCTGTTCATTGCAGAGTACAACGCGCTTGCCGGCAAGAAGGTCCGCGAGGTTGAACAGCCGGTATGGGAGCGCCTGCAGGCGCACAGCTGGCCGGGCAATGTGCGCGAACTGCGCAACGTCGTTGAACGCTGTGTGCTGTTCGCGAGCGACCACCGCTTTCCGCTCGAATGGTTGCAACTGGGCTCTCCCGAGTTGACGGCAGATCCACAGTTTCAGACTCTGCGCGATGACTGCCTGTGTCTGCCGATGGACGGTTCGCTCGGGCTCGACGATATGGTGGGACGGATTATCGAAACCATGCTGGCGCGCCATAGCAACAATGTGGCCGAAACCTCGCGCGTGCTGAAGACAACCCGCGAGAAAGTCCGTTACCGGATCGAAAAATACAATATCAAGCGCTCGGACTGAGTCCGCCGGCGCTTGCCGCAGCTGTGCTGCGTATTATTCCACACCGGTTGGTGAATATTGCGTAACGGCGGGGCACCTGCCGGGTGCTTTTGCTGATGAGTCGGCGCAAAACCGGCAGCGTATGGTCTGGCATCGTTCCTGCTAAATGATCAGGTACCGGGTGACGGTGTTCGCCGGCACCAGCAACACGGAGGAAACCACGATCATGCATACGCTACCTGAACTGCCTTATGCTCACGACGCCCTGGAACCCTGGATCTCGCGTGAGACGCTCGATTACCACTATGGCAAACATCACGCGGCTTACGTCAGCAAACTCAACGGGCTGATCGAAGGAACCGACCTGGAGTCCCTGTCGCTCGAGGCGCTGATGCGTGCAAGCGCCGAGGAGTCCGGTAAACCGAACGCCATATTCAACAACGCGGCACAGGCCTGGAACCACGCTTTCTACTGGCAGTGCCTGACCCCCGACAAGATGGTGCCGGGGGGCGAGCTCGCGCATGCGCTGAACAGTGAATTTGGT
This sequence comes from Thiogranum sp., assembly GCA_050116915.1. Taxonomy (GTDB): domain Bacteria; phylum Pseudomonadota; class Gammaproteobacteria; order DSM-19610; family DSM-19610; genus Thiogranum. The sequence continues at coordinate 3,771 of JASFNS010000233.1, forward strand.
TCAGTGGAGGCCTTCCAGAAGGCGTTTTCCCAGGCCGCCCTGGACAATTTCGGTTCCGGGTGGACCTGGCTGGTCAGCACCGCGCCAGGGAAGCTGGAGATCGTCAATACCAGTAACGCCGGCACACCGCTGACCGCGGGGCAGACACCGCTGCTGACCTGCGACGTTTGGGAACATGCCTACTATATCGACTACCGCAACGCGCGTGCCGACTACCTGCAGGGCTTCTGGAAACTGGTAAACTGGGATTTCGTGTCGGCGGGAATCAAGCGGCTCGGCCAGCCCCTGGATGCCGCCTGAGGGTATGCGCCTGAGCGACGAAGCGGTGTGCCCAATGCGCGTGTCGCCTTCGGCTAAACTGGGGGGCTGTGTCGATAACGAAATGATCGCCCCGGGGAGGGCCGCGCCATGGACAGCACCAGTGATAGCCCGAACGCTGAAAAGCAGGATGTTGAAGCGCTCCTCGAACAGCTGAACAGCGCTCGGGCGGGGCTCTCCTCGGCCGATGCCGAAGCCCGCCTGGCGCAGTACGGCCGCAATGCGCTGGAGGAGAAGACGGAAAGTCTCCTGAGGCGTTTGCTGGGCTATTTTTGGGGGCCGATCGCCTGGATGATCGAGGTCGCGGCGATTCTGTCGGCGCTGGTCCGGCATTGGGACGACTTCATCATTATCCTGGCCCTG
>JASFNS010000234.1:0-4444 GCA_050116915.1 Thiogranum sp.
CGAAGCTGCGCCCGAAGCTGCGCCCGAAGCTGCGCCCGAAGCTGCGCCCGAAGCTGCGCCCGAAGCCGTTCCGCCGTCGACGCCCTCCGTACCGCCAGTCGCGAGCCCGCCCGGTGAGGCTGCCACCGAGGTTTCGGCGATCGATGTGTCGCCACCGGCGCCCGTTGAGCCGACACCCGCAGTGCAGCCGGAAACGGGCAGCGACCTCGAAAAGGCGTTGTCTCGGGCAGGTCCCGACGCGGCACGCAATGCCTGGGCGGGACTCTATCGTCTCTGGGGTGTCAAGGCCGATGTCCAGGGCGACGAGCAGGCGTGTGCACAGGCGCCGGCGGTCGGTCTGCGCTGTCTGCAGGGCGGTGGCAGCTGGACGGTGCTGACACAGCTGGATCGGCCCGCGGTGCTGCTGCTGGTCGCTGGCGACGGTCGGCGGATCCCGGTACTGTTACAGGAGTTGCTCGGTTCCGAGGTCAGAGTCCAGATCGACGGCAAGGAGATGCAGGTGCCGGTCGATGAGTTGAAACAGGACTGGCTCGGCCATTACCGGGTGCTGTGGAGATCGCCGCCCAAAGGCAGTGCCGTGTTGCGGCCCGGGAACAAGAGCAGTGATGTCGCCTGGTTGCGGCAACAACTGCAGCAGGCCACCGGGCTGACGGCGATTGCGGCGGATCCCACCCGCTTCGATGCGGGTCTCGAAGAACTGGTCCGCACGTTCCAGCGTGACAACGCGCTCGATGCTGACGGTGTGGCCGGTCCGCGGACGCTGATCCACCTGAACAATAAACAACAGCGGCCATCGGTGCCGCGACTTGGTGTGGTCAACGGGTAAACGGTACCAACTATGTCCTATATACTCGATGCACTGAAGAAGGCCGAACACGAACGGGAAATTGGTCGGGTGCCAGGTATCGGCAGTGAACACGAACAGGCGCTGCTCGCCGGATCGCGGCGCTGGATGTGGCTGCTGCTGGGCGTATTGCTGATCAATGCGGTGTTGCTCGTGTTCGCCCTGTGGCCGAAGTCACCGCAGGTCCGCCAGGTTTCGGTTCGGCCACCGAGCGGCCCTGCTGCGTCGCCTCCGGTGGCACCGGCGGTGCTTGCAGGTTCCCCGGCCAGTACCGGACCCGTCCTGCACGAACCGCGACAACCGCTGCGGCGCCTGCCCCCGGCGGGTGCGGCTGTCAGTCAGCCGGCACGCGAGACACTGCGCCCGTTGCCGCCGCTTCCGGCCGCCGCCAAGCCCGCGGAAGACGAGGACGCTGCTGCTGACGCCGGCGTGGTGCCAATGAAGGTCCTGCCACGGGTATCGGTGGCGACTGCGCCGGCGAGCACCGATAACAATCTCCCCGTCTGGCCGGAGATCTCCGCCCGGTTGCTTGGAGAAATTAACAGCAGCCTGCACCTGGACGTGCATGTCTACAGCGAGACCCCGCAGGAGCGTTTCGTTTTGATAAATATGCGCAATTACCACGAAGGCGAACGCCTACAGGAAGGCCCGGTAGTGGACGCAATAACACCTGGTGGTGTGATTTTGTCATTCCGGGGCCAGCGTTTCCGGATGCAGGCTCAATAAACAACAGGTTAGGGCTCTTTGATGCTGAAATTAGAAGCTATTGCCGGTGTGGCGTTGTGCCTGTCGGCGGCGTTGTCCCCCGGTACTGCTCTTGCTGACAAGGCGTTCGCCGGCCACTCGCGCACCAGCCAGCTGATTGTCCGGTTGAGCGACGAGGGGGTGAGGCGTACCCAGGCAGTGGGGCGTGATCAGGTCCTTCCGGGCATGGAACTGCCGGACGGACGGCAGCTGAAACTGCTTCGTCGCGTGGATGGCAATGCTATCGTGGTCCAGTTGCCCGAAGCCGTCAGTCTCGACGAGGCCCAAACGATGGCCGCCGAACTGGCGGCGCAGCCGGGCATCGCCGCCGTTGAGCCGGACAAGCGATTCTATCCGGCGTTCGTGCCCAACGACACGTTGTACCTGCCTGGTTTCGATGTCTACCATGATCCTCTGGGGCAGTGGAACCTTTTTGAGGACACGGCCGGCATACGCATGCCAGCTGCCTGGGACCAGTCGACCGGCTCCAGCGCCGTGGTCGTGGCGGTGCTGGATACCGGTATTATCCCGCATCGCGATCTGGACCTGGCTTCCGGGCGCGTCCTGCCAGGTTACGATTTCTTCAGTAATGTTGCGCGCGACAATGACGGCACCCCGGGTCGCGACGGTGATCCGACCGACCCGGGCGATGCCACGGTGGACGGCGAGTGCGGTGTCGGCGAAATCGGAGCAGACAGCTCCTGGCACGGGCTGTCCGTGACGGCTGTGATTGGCGCGGATTCCGACAACAATCAGGATATCGCCGGTATCAATTTCAGTGCGAGACTGTTGCCGATCCGGGTGCTGGGCAAATGTGGTGGTGATCTGTCCGATGTCGCCGACGCGATTCGCTGGGCGGCCGGCCTGCCGGTCAGCGGTGTGCCCGGCAATCCAACCCCCGCAAAGGTCATTAACCTGAGCCTCACCGGTGCCGGCGCCTGCTCACAGGCGGAGCAGTCCGCGATTGATGCCGCCGTGACGGCGGGTGCCGTGGTGGTTGTCGCCGCCGGCAACGAAGGCGGCGATGTCGCCAGTGTCAGTCCCGCGAACTGCATGAACGTGATTGTTGTGGGTGCTATCGCCCGCGACGGGCGTATTGCGGCGTATTCGAATGTGGGCGCCAATATCGATCTGACGGCGCCTGGCGGCGATGACCCGGTACCGGAAGATCTGCTCAATAATCCGCCAAACGGAATCCTGACGTTGTCGAATCTTGGCACGACCTCGGTTGGGTCAGACGCGTGGGCGGTTATTCAGGGCACCAGCTTCAGCGCTGCCCAGGTGTCCGGAGTGGCCTCGCTGATGTTCGCCGTAAACCCCGCGCTCACGCCCGGGCTGCTGGAGACTGTGCTCAAGGGCAGCACGCGGGTTTTCCCGGATGCCAGTTGCAATACCAGTCTATGCGGTACGGGTGTGCTGGACGCCAGCGCCGCGCTGGCCGGCGCGGCGAATCCGACCTCTGTTGTCGGAATAAATGCCAACACCAGCGGTGGTGGCGGTGGCTGCATGCTGTCTGCGGAGACGCGGGCCTTTGACCCCTCGTTGTGGCTCCTGGCTGTCCTCGCAGGCGGCGTCGCGGCATGTCGTCGCTCCCGGTGCTGATCGCTGGCCGTGTTACACGCCATTCAGAAGTTTTTTCGCGGGAAAATCGGGGTCGATAGCGATTCGGGGCCCGGTCAGCATGGCTTGCATCTCGCCACCGCGGCACTGCTGTTCGAAATGTTGCGCGCGGACAATGACGAACACCCGAGAGAGCGGCGGACGCTGGAACAGGCGCTGCGGGCGCAGTTTGACCTCAGTAAGGCGGAAACGCACGAACTGGCTGCTCTGGCCGATCGCGAGGCCGCCGAGTCTACATCCCTGTACCAGTTCACGGGCCTGATCAACGAGCATTTCGCGCCGGAACAAAAGGTGCAGGTGGTGGAGATGCTGTGGCAGGTGGCCTTTGCAGACGGACATCTGGATCCGTATGAAGAAGCGCTGGTGCGTAAAATCGCTGATCTGATCTACGTGCCGCACCGTGATTTCATTCAAGCCAAGCACCGCGTGATGCAGGCGCTGAAATAAAAAAGGCAGCCGGTCAGGCTGCCTTTAGCGTGGTGAAATCGTTTTTTGCTCTTTGGCGTTCCGTTCCAGGAGACAACACCTTCCCGGTGCCGCTGTCAGGCGAATGCCTGATTAAACCATATCTTTCAAGGCCTTCAGTGGCAGCACCTTGACCACATTGCGGGCTGGCTTGGCCTTGAACGTCATGGCTTCACCGGTAAAGGGATTGACGCCCTTGCGTGCCTTGGTGGCCGGTTTACGCACAACCTTGATCTTCATCAGGCCGGGCACGGTGTACACGCCGGGACCGGTGCGGCGCAAATCGCGCTTGATCAGACCACTGAGGGATTCGAACACGGCACCAACATCTTTCTTGGTGAGTCCGGTTTTCTCTGCGATAAAGGTGTAGGTTTCGGCTTTGGTGGTGGGCTTCTTAACCGCCTTCGAAGCGACCTTCTTTTTGGCGGTTTTCTTGGCAGTCTTTTTCTTTACGGCCATTCAATGAGCTCCTTTCATGTTGTTTACTGAGACAGTGACCGCGCAAAGATAGCACAAAGAAAAAAAAGTAAAAGCTATTTTTTAATTTTCCGCTGCTATATTAGTCTGAAATGATGTCTGCTGCGCGCAGATGCTGTAAAACACGGTGCCGGACGCGATAGACGCTCAGTGCAGCCGACGTTTGCCCTCGACTGTCGCAGCCAATTCGTCCTGTTGTTCGGACTCGTCGTTCGGTGATGGTGAGGCGTGATGCAGCACCATGCGCCAGTTGCCGTCAATGAGTTGATAGATATTGGTGGCGATAACCGGAGC
>JASFNS010000235.1:0-4443 GCA_050116915.1 Thiogranum sp.
GCGGCGAGTTCTGGTGAATGAAGTTCGCCGCCAGTTCCTTGCCGGTGCCGGTTTCGCCCTGCAGCAGCACGGGCGCGTGCGCCGCCGCGGTCATCTTCAGCTGTTCCAGGCAGGCCAGGAATGGCGGGGTCGATCCCACCATGGTGTTGCCGTTGGCGCGCCGCTCTTCGGGTGCACACAACTCCTGGATCAGTTCGCCCATGTACAACTTGCCATCGGCAGCGCGCAGCGGGTACGCCGTCACCCGCACCCGGCAGACCCGGTTGTTCTTGTCGTAGTGCGTGTGCAGGCAGGAATCCTGCTTGCCGATCTCGAACAGGTTCAGGTGCGGGCAGTCTTCGCCTGACTCGTGGCACGGCGCATCTTTTTTGTGGCTGATGCGGAAGCAGGATTCGCCGACGGCGTACTGCCGGTGGGTGCCGTAGGCGCGTTCATAGGCGCTGTTGACAGCCACAATGCGGTATTCGCTGTCGATGACCACGAAGGGATGTTCATGGCTGTCCACTACGGACTGAAGGTCAATGTCGGGGGCGGATGTGGAACGAAAAGTTGTCGAACCAAGACGCGAGAATCTCATATTCTCCTCCTCCTGCTCTGTTGAGCCAGTCCATATTGCCTTCGTTAGTGTCAATTTTGTCGGTCGACGGCAAGTTTAGACAGTATAGTACTGACAAAACTGTCAGGCTATGTGGGCGCACGTTTGTCGCCAGCGGTAGCCATTCGGATGCCTCCCCGGCCTGCAAGTGCCATCAGGCAAAAAAAGCGGATAAGCCGAAACTTATCCGCTTGTTTTAACGCCCAATCACGGTGCAGTCGGGAGGTTACCCGAGGCGATCATATCGGGTTCGCCCCGGGGCTGCCGGCGTCCGTGTCAGGCCGCCTCGTAGGTCTTCTTGGCTTCGCGGGCCGCCTTGGCCTGCTCGGGGTCGTAGGCCTTACCCGACCATAGCATCTCGTAGGCGATTTCCTCGTTACCGTTCTCACAGAGCTCCAGCACGTCCTTGAACAGCGGCTGGAAGGTGTCGCTGCGGTGCGAGCGCTCGTGATCTTCGAACGTATTCCAGAAAGTCACGATGAGCGCCTCTTTCCCTTTCAGGTCACTTTCGACCGCCTGGCCGATGGTGGACCCTTCGTTGGACACTTCGCCCTTGTTGAGGCAGACAAAGCCGCCCACGAAACCGGTTTCGGAGTGGTAGGTCTTGACGTTCTCGCATAACACCGCGACCCGCTCCTGGAGATCATCGACCGTGTAACCGTCGCGCAGAATCACCCGGTTGACGGTCACGACACCGTTGTGAGGAAAGTTCTGAATCAGTCCGTTCATGGTCTTACCCCTCTCGTCAGTTAGTACATTAACGTCAGCTAATATAGTAATCCTGACTAAAGAAGTCAAGTATTTCTGCATATATTAATATTTTTTATAACTAATATTTTTTGTTTATTTTTCGGGTCTTGTACGTCTTGTCTTGCCAGGTTCATGGCGCAGATTCGGTATCGCTGTCTCCAGCAAGTGGCGCACGGTTTCCATACCCTGCAGCAGATTGGTGTCGATGTCATCCAGACTGATTTCGCCCCTGCCCCGCCCCGCGGCCTGGTTGGCGACAACAGCGCAGCATGCGTAGTCCAGCTCGAGTTCGCGCGCCAGCGCCGCTTCCGGCATGCCGGTCATGCCGACCAGGGTGCACCCGTCGCGCTCCAGGCGGTCGATTTCGGCCGCGGTTTCCAGCCTCGGTCCCTGGGTGGCCCCGTAGGTGCCGCTGGCGGCGAACTCGATTCCGAGCCGGGTGGCCGAATCGATCAGCAATCGCCGCAGCCGTTCGTTGTAGGGCCGGGTGAAATCGATGTGAGTCACCTGGGACAGGTTACTTTCGAAATAGGTGTGTTTTCTCGACCAGGTGTAGTCGATGATCTGGTCGGGAAAGGCCAGCATGGTAGGTCGCAGATCCGGGTGGATACCGCCGACGGCCGCGACGGCGATGACGCTGTGCACACCGGTTTCCTTCAGCGCCCAGATATTCGCGCGGAAGTTGACCATGTGCGGCGGGATGGTGTGCCCGTGCCCGTGGCGAGCCAGAAACACCACGTCCTTGTTGCACAGCTCGCCATGCACCAGCGGTCCGGAGGGTTCCCCGTAGGGTGTGCGCATCACTTCACGTTTTTTTATTTCGAGATTCTTGAGGGTCGTCAGACCGGTCCCACCGATAATCGCCAGTTCAGCCATAATGTTTCCGTTTCTCAGTTGTTCTTCACGGCATAGATGCCCTTGAGATTGCGCCAATAGCCGTGGTAATCCATGCCATAGCCGAAGACATAACGGTCCTCGACCTGCAGGCCGACGAAGTCGGGCTGCACATCTTCATGCTTGCGGTCATGGTTTTTTTCCACCAGCACGGCACTGAGCACCGCGCGGGCCCGCTGTTCGCGGCAATAGCGCAGTATCGCCGCGAGCGTCAGACCTTCGTCGAGAATGTCGTCGACCACCAGCACGGTACGTCCCGCCAGCGTTTGCGACGGTGGCGTGATCCACTTCAGTTCATCGCCGCCGCGCGTGCCCTGGTAACGCGTAGCGTGCAGGTAATCAAGCTGTACGGGGCAGGTCAGGCGGGTAAACAGTTCGCTGCTTACCACCAGTCCGCCGGTCATGACACACAGCAGCAGGGGATCCTGATCGCCGATGGCGGTCTCTATTTCGCCCGCGAGGCGATCCAGGGCCTGTTCGACCTGCACATGCGAATAGAGTTGATCGGCGCTGTCGCGCACCGCCAGAAGATGCTCGTTATCCATAGACCCGTGATGATTGCTTGTGCGTTGAGTGTGGCCTGGGGCGAATGTCGTTTCAGGCGCTAGTGTATGCAAACCGAGGCTGCGAATATACCCCGCCGCCCCACCCGTCGCCTCCCGGCTAGTCCAGATCCATATCCAGCCAGCGCTCCGCTTCGCAGTCTTCCAGCAACCTCACCGCAGTCTGCCAGCGCGGGTTGTCACGCAAGCTGGTCAGCGGGGGGAAAGCACGCCCGTGCATGCGCGCCAGCCGCAACTGCGCCGCCGGGTCATGATAGCCGCTGAGGGATTCGACGACTTGCGCGGCATGGTCGGGCTGGTTGCAGACCAGCACCATATCGCAGCCGGCCTCGAGCGCCATGTGCGCGCGCTGGGGATAGTCTCCGGCCCACTCGGCGCCGCCCATGCTCAGATCGTCACTGAATATCGCGCCCTGGAATCCCAGCGACTCACGCAGCAACTGGCGCAACCAGCGGCTGGAAAAACCGGCGGGCTGCGCATCGACCTGTGGATAGAGGACATGCGCGACCATGACGCCGTTGAGCCCGTTATGACTGAGCCTCTGAAACGGGACCATGTCCTGCATTTCCAGGTCGGCATAGCGGCGCGGGTCTTCCGGCAGCGTATGGTGGGAATCGGCGGCCACGCCGCCGTGTCCGGGAAAATGTTTCCCGACGCTCGCCATACCCGCCTCGTGCATGCCGCGCTGATAGGCCAGCGCCAGTTCGGTGACCACCTCCGGATCGCGGTGAAAGGCGCGATCGCCGATAACATCCGACACGCCCAGATCCAGGTCCAGGACCGGCGCGAAGCTCAGGTCCACCTGCACCGCCAGCACTTCGCTGGCCATAAGCCAGCCGGCTTCCTGAGCCAGGTACAGCGCCCGGCGCGGATCCTGGTTGTGGATCTCTCCCAGGCGGCCGACCGGCGGCAAGCGAAAAAAACCGTCGCGGAAGCGCTGCACGCGCCCGCCTTCCTGGTCCACCGCCACCATCAGCGGCGGTTGTCGAAGTGCATGAATGCGCGCCGCAAGCTCGCCGACCTGCTCCGGCGATTCGTAGTTACGGCTGAACAGAATCACCCCCCCCACTGCGGGGTGCTGCAGCATGTCGCGTTCCTCGGGTTGCAGTTCAAGACCCTTCAGGTCAACCATGACCGGGCCCATGCTCATGTCATTTCTCCTTTTACATCGAGTTTGTCGCGCCAGCGGTCGCCCAGCAGATTCACACTCAGCACCACCAGGAACAGCGACAGACCCGGCGCCAGCACCAGGTGCGGCGCTACCAGCAGGTAACGCACGCCGTCGCGGATCATGCTGCCCCAGGAGGCTTCCGGGGGCTGAACCCCAAGGCCGAGGAACGACAGACCGGACTCGGCAATCACCACGGCAGCCACCGCAAACGTAGCCTCCACCAGCAGCGGTGCGGCGATCAGCGGCACCAGGTGCCGGCGAATGATGTCCGTGGTGCGGCTGCCGAGCGCCTGCGCGGCCTGAACATGTTCGCGCTGTTTGAGCGACAATACCTGCGCGCGCGCCAGACGTGCAAATCCGACCCACCCCACCAGACTGAGTGCAATCACCAGGTTGCCGATCCCGGGGCCGAGCAGTCCGGCGAGCGCGATGGCCAGCAGGATACCGGGAAAGGCCATGAAAATGTCCAG
>JASFNS010000236.1:0-4431 GCA_050116915.1 Thiogranum sp.
CAAGGATGCCATCAAAACCACCTTCCTGCACTGGGGCCTGCACGCCTGGGGGGTCTATACCCTGACTGGCCTGGCACTGGCCTATTTTGCCTTCAACCGTGGCCAGCCACTGAGTATCCGCGGCATTTTCCAGCCCTTGCTGGGTGAGCGCATCCACGGCTTCTGGGGCCACCTCATCGACGTGCTGGCAACCGTCGCGACCTTGTTCGGCGTAGCCACCTCGCTGGGCCTGGGGGTCACCCAGGTCAACGGCGGGCTGAACCACCTGTTCGGCCTGTCCGTCGAACCCGGCGTGCAGATCGCGCTGATCGTCGCCATTACCGCCGTCGCCACGCTGTCGGTGGTGCTGGGCCTGGACAAGGGCATCAAGCGGCTGTCGGTGCTGAACATGCTCCTGGCCGGGTGCCTGCTGCTGTACGTGCTGCTCATCGGACCCACCCTGTTTGTACTCAACGGCTTTGTCGAAAATCTGGGACTGTATCTGAACGACTTTTTCTACCTCGGTTTCTGGAACGAAACCTACACACAGGGCCACTGGCAGAATGGCTGGACGGTGTTCTTCTGGGGCTGGTGGATTGCCTGGTCGCCGTTCGTGGGGATGTTCATCGCGCGCATTTCCTACGGCCGCACGGTACGTGAATTCGTCGCCTTCGTGCTGCTGGTGTCGACCCTTCTCACCTTTGTCTGGCTGTCGGTGTTCGGCGATTCCGCCATGTACGTGGAACTGGCCGGTCCGGGCGGACTGATCGAGGCGGTACAACACGACCTCGCCAGTTCGCTGTTCGTATTCCTGGAGATGCTGCCTCCGGCAAGCGGCTTCGGCACGCTTCCGGTCGTCATACTCACGGCTGTCGGCACCCTGGCGACGCTGGTTATCATCAGCTTCTTCGTCACCTCCTCCGACTCCGGCTCGCTGGTCATCGACATCATCACCGCCGGCGGGCACCCCAACCCGCCCGTGCTGCAGCGTATCTACTGGGCGACTGCCGAAGGCGTCGTGGCCGCTATCCTGCTGGTGGGCGGCGGCCTCACGGCATTGCAGACAGCCGCCATATCGGCGGGGCTGCCGTTCGCCGTGCTGGTGCTGCTGATGATGGTGAGCCTGCACCGGGCGTTTGCCGAGGACTTCAACCGCATGCCCGCGCCGAACCGCCAGGAGCCTGTCCGACGCCGGCAGTCGTAGCGACCCATAGGGCGCGCAGCAGATTGTTTCCGGGTGCGCCGCGCGCCTAACCCTGATCGCCTTTGCCACAGGGACCGCGGTAGGCTTGCGGTACATTATCCGGGCAGATGCCGCATTGCTGGTTGCCGGGCACGGCGAAATCGATCTTGCGCGGGTACGGCAGATCCATTGACTGCATAATGGCGACGAACTCCTGCAGCGACCTGTTACCGCCGAGGCGCGGATTGCGCTGCTTTTCCTGGGCGATGGTCGACACAAAGCGCTGTTCATAGTCGTGGCAGGGGTAGACCAGGGTTTCGTCGGGCAGGCTGAAAAACTTTTCGTGGATACTCGCATACAGGGTCGCTGCGTCGCCTGACTGGAAGTCGGTCCGACCGCAGGCCTCGATCAACAGCGCGTCGCCGCTGAACAGCATCTTCTGGGTGCCGTTGTCCACGAGGTAGGCATGATGGTGGTCGGTATGACCCGGGGTAAACAGCGGGTGGATGTCGATATTTCCGACACGCAAGGGCCGGCCCTCCTCCACACCGATATCGGCGCATGGCAGCTCGTCGATGGCGGGACAGGCGACGCGACAGCCACTCATCGAGCGCAGGCGGTGTGCGCCGGTCAGGTGATCGGCGTGGATATGCGTATCCAGCGTGTAAGTGAGCGTGAGCCCCAGCTGCTGCAACACTTTCAGGTCACGTTCAACCGTGTCTATCACCGGGTCGATCAGCACGGTTTCACCGCTTTCCTGGCAACTCAGCAGGTAGGTATAGGTCGAGGAATCCGGTTCGAGCAATTGTTTGAACAGCATAGAATCTCCCTGGTTTGCAAAGATCTGTTTCTATACCGGACAACAGCCTGGCGGCGGGGTTCCCGCGCCCCGCAGTAGCGGCACTGCGCGGACTGTCGCGGGCAACGGCCCGCTGCGATGCTTAAAGCGCCAGGCAGGTTCCCGGTCGGTGTCGTTGTTACCGCGCGGCAGCGGTGCTAACGGTCGCCCGCGAAACCCGCACCTGAATAGCACCAGATTACCAGTGCAGGCGCCTGAGGCGGGAAACCTTCTTGTACTGGTGCGCATCCATGCGCGTGAGTATGTCGTTGAGAATGACCACGGCATCGACAATGAACGGCCCCTTGTTCATCATTACACATTCAGCGCGGACACTCATAGCGGCGTCGGTGATTTCGGGGCGGTCGATCAGACCATCTTTGGCCAGCGTTTCCAGCACCTGGGTGGCCCAGATGACCGGCACGCGCGCAGCCTCGCAGATCCACAGGATTTCCTCCTGGATTTCCGCCATGCGCACGCTGCCGAGTTCAACGGCAAGATCGCCCCGCGCGATCATCACACCCAGGGGATGCAGCCCCATGGTACCCAGCAGCAGGTCCGGCAGGTTCTTTACTGCGGCCGCGGTTTCGACTTTGATGACGATAGGCAGATCCGGCCGACCGCGAGCAGCCAGCTGGCGGCGCAGTTCGTCGACATCGCCGAGCTGACGTACAAACGACAGGCCCACCATGTCGGCATGTTCGCATACAAAGTCGAGGTCATCGAGATCCCGCGCGGTCAGCGGCGGGAGGGGCAACGCGGTATCCGGGAGGTTGATACCCTTATCCGGTCGAATCCTTACCCCCCTGGGGCCCGCGTGCGTCACCTGCAACAAGGCGCCAGACTTCGTGACCTGCTCGACGACGCAGCCGAGCTTGCCGTCGTCGATCCAGACCGCATGGCCAGGCCGCAGCTGGTCAATGATTTCGGGGTGCGAGCAGCTGATCTGTGCCGGACGCCGGGTGCCGGCGGCGACCCTCGCCGGGCGGCCCGGGCGGCCGTTGCGCGTGAGCAGCAGCCGCTCACCGCGAAACATGCGCATCGCCATCGGCTTGCCGTCAAAGTCACCGACCGGGAACGGGGTGTCAGGGGCAAGGCCGACGCGGCGGGCGTCGGAAGTTTCAAGGTACAGTGGCGTACCGGGCGTGATGTAGGCAGTGCGCGAGATTTCCGCAAGCCATTTGCCGCCCGCAAGCGGCTCCCGCACCCGCAGCCGGCGGCGCTTTTCGCGGCTGTCGCGAAACACCAGCCGGTCACCGGCCTGCAGATGATCCAGCAGGTGTGCCGGCAACGGCAGGCGAGGCAGATCGGGGACGTCGCCGTCACCTGGCGCCACCGCGTCGCAGCACAACACCACGCGGGCTGCGCCGGTACGCTCGCCGAGGACATTGCGGTGCACCTTGATGTGCAGCACCGCGGGTTCGGACTGCATGGAGCCGGTGCGGATCTTGTGCCCGCCCAGGTCCATGAAAACCTTTGTCCTGGTACTGCGGTTTTTCTCGGCGGCACGCAGGTTGTCGATCATACCCTGCCAGACCGCAGGGCCATCGTGGGCGCAGTTGATGCGCACGCAGTCCATGCCGCTGCCGACCAGACGCGCCAGCAGCTCGGGCCGGCCTGCGGCCTCACCGGGCAGCGTGACCATGATGCGTGCATAGCGGCTGTGACTGCGTTTGCCGAACAGCTGCTCGGCGTTGTGGTCGAGGCACCCCGCACCGTCCTCGGGCAGATCCACGGGTGCGTCGAGACCCAACGCCTGGCTGAGCACGCCGATCACCCGGTTCAGGTTGGTGTGAACCTGGGACTCTCCGCGACCGAGGGAAGAAACCCCGGCGGCAACCAGCCGCTCTTGCAAGGGGCGCAGCTCGTGACTGCGCAACGCCAGGTAACTGGCCAGGTTGCAGGCGTCAGCCGAGTATCCGCCGGGATAGCGCGCCCGGTAGGCCTCCAGCCGGCGGCCGGCATCGGCGGCTATCTGCTCGCGCAGCCGCAACAGCTCTTCGCGCAGGTCGGCCAGCTGGCCGGACGGGAGGGGTGATAACCGGGTAGACATAGTGGGCTGACCTGGATCGCAGACAATCACTGTCTCCAAGACTATAGGATCAGATTGTTACCGATTTATTACAGCTTTATGACAGTCGCGCATTGGCGCGGCGCGTCGGCTGCCCCCGGCCACAACATGGTCTCCCGGCAGAACGTTACCGTTGCATAATCTGTTTGAACGCGGCAGCAGCGAGGTGATACCCCCTGTAGCGGGCCGGTGGCGGCTACTTGATTGAGACCAGTTCGATATCGTAGATGAGCGGCTGCAGGTCGGGTGCACCGCGTTTGCTTATGCCACCCTCGGGGACAGCCAGCGCGGGCGGAATGTACAGATCCCACCGCGCACCCTCAGCCATCTTAAGCAGCGCCTCCCGCCAGGCCGGAATGA
>JASFNS010000237.1:0-4404 GCA_050116915.1 Thiogranum sp.
GGCGGTGGTGCGCTTTGCGTGTCACCCGCGCAGCGTGGTCCTGGCGCTTACCCACGATCCCAAGCTCGATGACATGGCCCTGCTCGATGCACTGAACTCACCGGCATTCTACGTCGGTGCAATCGGATCAAGGGTCAACAGCGACAGGCGCCGCGAACGCCTGCGCAGCCTGGGCATCACGGCGCGGCAACTGGCGCGTCTGCACGCGCCGGTCGGCTTGCCCATTGGCAGCCGATCGCCCCCGGAGATCGCCGTTTCCATCCTCGCGGAAATCACCGCGCTGCGGCACCGAGCACAGCAGCCGTCGGATGTTGCCGCCGTCGGATGATGAGGGCGGCGATTGTCGGTGTCCTTCTGGCGGCCGGCCAAAGCCGGCGTTTCGGCAGCAACAAACTCCTGCACCGACTGGACGACGGGGTGCCCATGGCGGTTGCGTCGGCGCGGCATTTGCGCGCGCTCCTGCCGGAGGCTGTCGCGGTGGTGGATGACACCGGCGGCGAGGTGGCGACACTGCTCCGTCAGGAGGGCTTGCGCCTTGTCGCCAACCCGCGCGCCGCTGAGGGCATGGGCACGAGCATCGCATGCGGGGTGGCGGCCAGTGCGGATGCGGCCGGCTGGGTCATCGCGCTGGGCGATATGCCTTACGTTCCGGAATCCGTGATCGGCGCCGTTGTCAGCGGGCTGCAGGCAGGCTCAGAGATCATCGCGCCGGTCTACCGTGGGCAGCGCGGTCATCCAGTGGGCTTCTCGGCCCGTCATGCGCAGGCACTGATGGAGCTCCGCGGCGACGAAGGCGCGCGCGGCATTATCGCGGCGCACCAAGGCTCGCTCGACCTGGTCGACGTTGTGGAGCCGGGTGTGCTTGTGGATATCGACCGTTGACCGGGTCCTACAGGGGGCTCGGCGCAACCGGCGACAGCCGCCAGATGTTTTCGTTGTAATCGAGCATGGTCCGGTCGGTGGAGAACTTGCCGCTGCTGGCGGTGTTGAGAATGCTCATTCGTGTCCAGCCATCGGTGTCACGGTAGGCCGTGGCGACCCGCTCCTGGGCGTTGACGAAGCTGCGAAAGTCGGCGGCCGTCAGCCAGGGGTCGTGGGCGCTGGTAATGGAGTCGATGATGCGGTCGAAGAGGTTCTTTTCGAAGCGGTTGAAGTGCCCGCTCTTCAGCAGTTGCATGACAGCATTCAGGTCGTGGTCTGCGGCAATGATGTCCCAGGGGCGATAATCGTGCCGGCACGCGGCGACCTGTTCGGCATTCATGCCGAACAGGAAAAAGTTGTCCTCGCCGACCTCGTCCATGATCTCGATGTTCGCCCCGTCGAGCGTGCCGATGGTGATGGCGCCATTCATCATGAACTTCATGTTTCCGGTGCCGGAGGCTTCCTTACCGGCGGTGGATATCTGTTCGGACAGATCGGCACCCGGGCAGATGACTTCCATGGATGACACGCGATAGTTCGGCAGAAAGGCCACCTTCAGCAGGTCGCCCACGTCGGGATCGGAGTTAATGACCTTGGCGACGTTGCTGATCAGCTTGATTATGCCCTTGGCGATGGCGTAGCCGGGCGCGGCCTTGCCGCCGATCAGTACGCAACGCCGGGTCCAGTCGCCGGTATCGCCGCGCTTGATGCGGTTGTACAGGTGAATGACGTGCAGCGCGTTAAGGAGCTGACGTTTGTACTCGTGAATCCGTTTGACCTGAATATCAAACAGTGCGGCAGTGTTGAATGTTACGCCGCAATCGCGCTCGACCATGTCCGCCAGTCGCTGTTTGTTGACCAGTTTGACGGCGTGCCAGCGCTGCCGGAACCCGGCGTCATCGGCGTAAGGGGTCAGCCTGTGCAACTGGTCCAGGTGCGTGACCCAGTCGTCACCGATGTGTTCGCTGATCAGTCCGGACAGGCCGGGGTTGCACATGGTCAGCCAGCGCCGCTGGGTGACGCCGTTGGTTTTGTTGTTGAATTTGTGCGGCCAGAGCTGGTAGAAATCCTGGAACAGGCCCTCCTGCAGCAGCCGGGAATGCAGTTCCGCGACCCCGTTCACCGAGAAACTGCCGACGATGGCGAGATAGGCCATGCGCACCATGGGGGTGTCGCCTTCCTCGATGATCGACATGCGGCGCAGACGGTCGATATCGCCGGGCCAGCGCAGTGATACTTCGGCGAGAAAGCGCGCGTTGATTTCGTAGATGATCTCCAGCAGCCGCGGCAGAAGACTTTCGAACATCTGCAGCGGCCACTTCTCCAGCGCTTCGGGCAACAGCGTGTGGTTGGTATAGGCCATGGAGCGGCTGACGACGTCCCACGCCGCATCCCAGTCGACACGATGCTCGTCGACCAGTAAACGCATCAGCTCCGCAACGGCGATACTCGGGTGCGTGTCGTTCAACTGGAAACAGTGCTTGTCGGCGAGCGCGGTGAAATCCCGGTCATGCAGACGCACCCAGCGGCGCAGCACGTCCTTGAGACTGGCGGAGGCCAGAAAATACTGTTGCCTCAGGCGCAGCTCCTTGCCGTTTTCGCTGGCGTCGTTGGGATAGAGCACCATGGTGATATGCTCGGCGTTGTTCTTGGCGGCGACCGCTTCGGAATAGTCGCCGGCGTTGAACTCGTCCAGGTCGAACTCGTCGGTGGCGGTCGATTTCCACAGGCGCAGGCTGTTGACCGTGTCATTTCGATAGCCCGGCACCGGTGTGTCATAAGGCACCGCGAGCACATCGTGTGTGTCCACCCAGCGTACGCGCAGATGGCTGTTTTCGTCCCTGTAGAACTCGGTGCGGCCACCGAACTGGATGCGCTGGGTGTATTCAGGCCGTTCCAGTTCCCAGGGATTGCCGTCGCGCAGCCAGTGGTCGGGTTCCTCGATCTGGTAGCCGTTGATGACTTCCTGGCGGAACATGCCGTATTCATAGCGCAGACCGTAACCGAGAACCGGCAACTGAAGGGTGGCGCAGCTGTCCAGAAAACAGGCCGCCAGCCGGCCCAGGCCGCCGTTGCCGAGGCCCGCGTCGTGCTCCGCGGCCTCCACCTCTTCCAGTGTGATGCCATAGTCGTACAGCACCTGGGTCACCGTATCGGTGATGCCGAGATTGAGCATCGCATTACTCAATGCCCGGCCCATGAGAAACTCCAGCGACAGGTAGCAGGTGCGCCGCGCGTCTTTTTCCTCATAGGCAAACCGGGTTTCCTTCCAGCGCTCCATGAGACGGTCGCGCACCGTGTAGGCCAGTGCTTCATACAGGTAGTGGTCGGTGCAGTGCTGCTTGTCGCGGCCGAGGGTCCGGTTGTAGTAGCGCAGAAAATCCTCGTCGAGAGTATTCCGGTCCATTGCCAGCGGGGGTAACTCGGTCAGTTTGGGGTGTGGTGTAACCGCGTTAGGGGCGTAAGTCTGCATGGGGTAATGCTCACCTGGCGTGTTATCGAATAGACAATCAATGCAGGCAGTATAAACGAGTCGCGGTCCGATGGGCATCGCCCGCCGGCGTCGCAAGCGGCGCTGGGTGCGCGTGTGGCAGGGCCGGTTATGAACGGGCTTTGGGGTCGGTGGCGCGGTGTTGACTGGCGGCCCGGCGTACGCCGGCGATGCGGGTGGGGCTGGCGCTGATTGCGCGTATGCCGGCCTGCATGATTTTACCGGTAAAATCGGGATTGCCGGCGACTTCGCCGCAGATGGACATGGGCTTGTTCGCCCGGGCGGCGGCGCGCGACAGCGTTTCTATGAGCTCCCAGAGTACGCTATCCGTTTCGAAACCGGCATGGTTGTGCGCTGTGCTGACGCTGCGATCTTCGGCGAACAGGTACTGGATCAGGTCGTTGGTGCCGATACAGCCGAAGTCCGCCGCCTGCATGATCCGTCCGGCGGTGAGGCAGGCGCCCGGCACTTCGAACAGCACACCGTGCTGAAGCCGGCTCGCGTGCATGTCGGAGACCGCCTGGTCGAACAGGGCGCGCAGTTCCAGAAACTGTTCCAGGCTGACAATCATCGGATAGAGCACCTGTACCGGCCCGGCGCGACTGGCACGGGCCAGCGCCCGGGCCTGGGTACGCAGCAGTTCCGGGTGCTCCAGCAGTAACCGGGCGCCGCGCTGTTTCGCCGGCGCCTGATCGCCCAGCGTGGTTGTCAGCCAATCGGCCGTCTTGTCGCTACCCAGGTCCAGCAGGCGTATACAGACGGGCCTGCCTCCCATGGCTTTGGCCACCTCGCTGTAGCGAGCGGCCTGCTCCTGCTCGCCGAGCAGCCTGCCGGCCACCAGCATTTCCATCTCCGTGCGGTACAGCCCGACCCCCTCGGCGCCGGCGGCGAGTGCATCGCCGACGTCTCCGGACTGGCCGATATTCGCCATAACCGTCAATCCGGGCACTGGCCGGGACATCTGCACCTTGTGGCCGTGCGCGGCGAGCGCG
>JASFNS010000238.1:0-4393 GCA_050116915.1 Thiogranum sp.
CGCGGAAGTGTAGGCGGGCTGGTGCGTGTCAGCCAGCTCGTTGCACATCACCGACGATACTCTGCGGATATTGGCGTACCGGCCCTGCTCGACAGACACACAGTCACCGACGTCGATGTTCTGATCCTCGGTGATCACGGCGACGGTGGCGCCACTGTTCAATTTTATCGTGTGCTGGATGAGTCGCTGGCCGGCGGCGCGCTCATGTGAGATCAGCCCGCCGAGCAAGGCGCCCCCGGCCGCGCCGGCCAACTGTTGCGTACGCGACCCCCCGGTGGCGGCCGCTACTGCCAGTCCCATGAGGCCGCCAAGCGTCGCACTGCCGCCGGTATTGGATTCCGCCTGCACCTGTTTGACACTCTGGACCACGCCATACTGGACGCTCATCGCGGTGCCCGCGCGGGGGCTGCCCGGCGTCTCACAACCCGTCGTCACAATCGTTCCGGCGATAACTGCGGCAATCACTATACTTTTGTTCATCTCGTTAGCCTTCCTGTCTGGTCACTGTTGATCTGCCATTCCCGTCAGTCACCCTGAAAGAAACGGGCTGGGTGAATCCTGAAGATCCAGCCAGCGTGAATTATAGATACGGGGTGGTGGGGAAGCCACCACGCGCGTCAGGCCCCGCCTGGCGGAGCAGGGCAAGGTCCCGCCCACCCGCGGGGTACAGGGTTGCGCCTGCAGCTGATCTTTCCGTTGCACCTGTCCTGACGCGGCTGAAAACCCGAAATCGCGGGTGTCAGTTGCAGTGAACGGGTTTCATGCATGGATGCTGATCGGCCACGGCATCCATTCTCCGGCACATGCGACAAACTGACACATATTGCAGCAGTCTATCGGTTGTTAAGATGTCGCGCCGCACGAACAGTGAAATAACGGCGATATCGCACATACAAGCAACAGGTAATTTATGCTGAAACGATCTTCCGTCTCTCGACTCTCACCGCTGGCAACGGCCGTGTTATGTGTATCTGGCTATTCGTCTGACGGCCTTGCCGAACATGCGCGGAGGTCAGACGACGATATGCTGGAAATCCCCATTGAAGGTGGCATCGAAAGCACCACCTCGGTTTACACGCTGGACTCGCAACGTGTTCCCGAGACACATGCGGACACCGCGGCACTGCTACCCCGGGCACCCGGCGCAAACGTTAACCGTAATGGACCGTTGACGGGTATAGCCCAGTACCGCGGCATGTACGGCGACCGTGTGAATACCTCAATCGATGGCATGTATACCCTTGGCGCCTGCCCGAACGGCATGGATCCCCCACTGTCCTATATTCCGCGTTCCCAGCTGCGTTCGCTGACCGTTGTCCGGGGCATCGCGCCGGTCAGCACCGGTGCGGAAACTATCGGCGGCAGCATCCTCGCCAGCGCACGCCGCAGTCAGTTTTCATCGGGTGAGACAGTCACGCCGGGTCTGGAACTCGCCACCGGTGCTGCCAGCGCCGATACTTCCCGGTTTATCGACACCATGGCCTCGGTAGCCAATCGCTCCCATCGGCTGCACGTATTCGGCAGCCGGGAAAAAGGCGACAACTACAAGTTCGCCGATGGCACCGTCAAGCCAACACGTTTTCAACGCGATACCTTTGGCAGCGGCTATGGTTTCCGCAGCGGCAAGCACGAAGTTTCCCTGGACCTGCGCCGCAACGAAACCGACCCGACCGGGACACCGGCGCTACCGATGGACATCGTCGATACCAACGCCACCCTGGCTGAGGGCGAATATCGCGGTGAACTGAACGGCTACCAGCTACACGGGAAAGTCTACTGGACCAACGACAACCACAAAATGTCCAACTACAAGCTGCGCAGTGTGCCGATGACACGCCTCAACAACGCGTCGTCGGACGGCGCCGGCTACCGCCTCGACAGCAATTTTGCATTCGGCGCCGGGCAGTTGAGTGTGGGCGCGGATGGTCGGCTGGCGAAACACAATGCGACGATTCTTGATCCGGTCAACAATCCAGCCTTTCGTGTCGTCAACTTCAACGATGTAAAGCGCGACGTCTACGGCTTCTTCGCCGAGTGGAACGGCGCCGTTGCCAGGGACTGGAACGTGCAACTTGGCGCCCGCTACAACCGTGTGCTGATGGATGCCGGCGCGGTCGCGGCCACCGTACCGCCGGCAAACGCCCTGCAAACCCGTTTCAACGACGCCGACCGCAGCAAGACCGACGACAACGTGGATCTGGTTGCGCGTCTGACGCACCCGGTGTCGTCACGTTTGACCCTGGAAGTGGAGGCTGGCCGCAAGACCCGTTCGCCGTCGTATCAGGAACGATATCTGTGGCTGCCGCTGGAGTCGACCGGTGGTCTGGCGGACGGCAATGTCTATATTGGCGACATCGATCTCGACCCGGAAGTCGCTTACGAAATCGGCACCGGCTTTGACTGGCACACCCCGCGGTACTATTTCGAGCCGCGGGTGTTCTACCGCTATGTCGACAACTATATCCAGGGTGTTCCGGCGACCGATCCGCTGGCGATCGCTTTCAATCCCTCTGTCCTGCAATACGCGAATGTCGACGCAACCCTGTACGGCGGGGACGCGCCCTGGGGCGTCGTTTTGAATGACAACTGGAGTCTGGACGGTGTGGTGAGCTATGTGCGCGGCAAGCGTGATGATATTTCCGATAACCTTTACCGCATCGCCCCCTTGAATGGTCGCGCCACACTTACCTACCGCAGCAATAACTGGTGGGCCGCGGCCGAGGGCGTTGCCTATGCGCACCAGCATGAGGTTTCCAAAACCAACCGTGAGACCAGGAGCGGCGGTTACCAGTTGCTGAATCTGCGAGCCGGCATCGAGCTGACCCGCAACCTGGTCCTGAACGCCGGTGTCGACAATGTCTTCGACAAGGAATACGCCGACCACCTCAGCGGTATCAACCGCGTGAGCGGCACGGACGTACCGCTCGGCGAGCGTCTTCCCGGCTATGGTCGCAACTACTATGCGTCGCTGCAGTTGCGCTACAACTGAGGCGCCCCTGCCAATAACCTGATCCGATGCCAGTTCTCAGACACTGTTCCGCGTTTCTGGTAGCCACAACCCAGCTCGCACCGTCCCCCGGTGCTTGCCGTTTTCACAGGCGGATTCAAGGCCGGACTGGTGCCACGGACGCAGCTGTCTTCGGCGTCACTCTTCGACATACTGTTCTTCGCCCGCCAGGTCCGGTTCTCCGCAATGGCGCAAGATGAACTCGCGGCAACGGTCGCGCAGGGCAATCGCGGTGCGCCATGTGTCACCGCCGGCCTGCGCGACGAGCCCGGCCGCGTCCACGGGTTCCCCCACCTCGATACTGATCGCCCCCCGGTGTGGAAACCAGGATCCGGATCTCAGTATGGAACGCGTACCGCGAATGGCGATGGGAACAACCGGTGTGCCCGCCTGTGCGGCGACTATGAAGGCACCCAGATGAAACGGTCGCAGACCGGGAACGCGGGTAAAGGTGCCCTCGGCGAAAAACATCAGGCTGTGTCCATCCTTCAGGATGTCGGCGAGACGCTGCGTGTCGCGAACGCCTTTGCGGATTTCGAAGCGTTCGACGAACTCTGTATGAATCCTTTGCAGTGGCAGGCGCACGGCAAACTGCTGCGCAAGCTCCGCCTTGGCGATAAAGCGGACATGCCTGGGCAGTTCCGCCACGAGCGTGTAACTGTCGAGGTAACTGGCGTGATTCGCGACCAGCACACACGGCTGTCCGGCCGCCGGGATGTGCTGCAGGCCGCTGACCTTGACTGGTGTGGCCGTCGCCTTTGCCAGAATGCGGGTGCAGGTGCGCATGACCGCCCAGCGTGAGCCAATGGAGGGAAGCAGGGTGACGGAGAACCAGACTACCGGTGACAGCAGAAAGTAAACCGTCCAGCACCAGGCTGCATAGGCGGCGGCCGCTGCGTAGCGTGTCGAACGCCGCAGCTGGGGCACGATGCCGGTGAGTGCCAGGCGCGCGATCTGCAAGGGAACACTGCGCTGGCGCTTGCCTATGTCACCTCTTTCGAAAACTTCCCGGCTGGCGGCCCGGCGGATCTTGCCGCTTGACGTTTTCAGTACGGTACCAGGCGGCGCCAGTACGACTTCGTCCGGGGGCGCGCCGGTCAGATCGGTCGCCAGGGCATTGATGTCGGCACCCAGCCGCGCCCGCTCGGCATCATCCGTACTGCGGGTTTCGGCCAGCACCACCAGCCTCTCCGTGCCGCTGCGCGGGTCCTTGCTCCCGAACACGGCCACACGGCCGGTGCGCACGCCGGCAATATTTCCCACCGCTTCTTCGAGCTCGTGCGGATAGATATTGCGACCGGCACGAATGATAATGTCCTTGATGCGGCCGGTGACATAGATTTCGCCACTGTCCATGTAGGCCAGGTCGCCGGAGTCCAGCCAGTG
>JASFNS010000239.1:0-4385 GCA_050116915.1 Thiogranum sp.
AACCGGCATGGATCGCCATCTGCGGTGACAGTCCCTCTCGGAGTTCCTCACGTATTCGTGAGAAGATCAGCACGTTGGCGTCCACCGCCATACCCACCGTCAGCACGATACCGGCGATACCCGGCATGGTCAGCGTCGCCTGCAACAGCGACAGCAGCGCCACGATCAGCACCAGGTTGAAAGCCAGCGCGAGATCCGCCACCAGGCCGAAGACCTTGTAGTACAGGCCCATAAACACCAGCACCAGGCAGAAGCCGATCACCACCGACTCGAAACCCTGTTCGATATTTTCCGCACCCAGGCTGGGGCCTACAGTACGTTCCTCGATAATGCGGATGGGTGCCGCCAGCGCGCCCGAGCGCAGCAGCAGCGCCAGCTCGTGCGCTTCCTGCGGGCTGTCCAGGCCAGTGGTCTGGAACTTCTTGCTGAACACATCACGGATGGTGGCGACACTGATAATCTCTTCGACCTGGTGGTTGCTGATCACCGGCTTGCCATCGACGATGCGCGACGTGGTCTTGTTTTCGATGAACACCACCGCCATCGGCTTGCCGACATTCTCCTTGGTGAATTCGAGCATTTTCCGCGCGCCCTTGCCATCCAGGGTCACAGAAACCTGCGGACTGCCGCTGTTGTTGTCGAAACCCGAGCGCGCATTGATGATCTGGTCACCGGTGACGATGACGCGGCTTTTCAACAGGTAGGGACGGCCATCACGCGTCTTGTAGAGTCGCGAACCGGCAGGCACCTTGCCGTTGAGCGCCGCTTCGACATCGTGCTGGGTGTCGACGGCGCGGTACTCCAGGGTGGCGGTGGCGCCGAGGATACGCTTGGCTGCAGCCGTGTCCTGGACACCCGGTAGCTCCACCACCACGCGCCGGTCGCCCTGCTGCTGAATGATGGGCTCGGCAACCCCCAGCTCGTTGACGCGATTACGCAGCGTGGTAATGTTCTGCTGCAGGGCGAGCTTGCGGGTTTCGCGAACTTCATTTTCGCTCAGGGTGATGTCGAGCACGTAGCTGTCACCCTGGTCGACCTCCTTCAGCTGCAGGTCGCGGTACTCGTCGTGGATGCGCTCCTCACCCCTGGTGCGATCTTCGGCGCTGCGGAACTTGATTGCCAGTTTGTCGCTGCTGGGGCGAATGCTGATATAACGCACCTTGGCCTCGCGCAATACGGTGCGCAGGTCCGACGAATAACGCTCCAGCGCCTTCTGAATGGCGGCATCCATATCCACTTCCATCAGGAAGTGCACGCCACCGCGCAGGTCCAGGCCCAGATACATGGGCAGGGCCCCGATGTCCTGCAACCAGCGCGGCGTCGATGGCGCGAGGTTAAGTGCGGCGACGTAGTCGGTTCCCAGGGCTTCCTTGATAACATCCGCGGCGGCCAACTGGTCCTCGGTATTGTTGAAACGAACCAGTATCCGGTCCGGACCGGTTTCGATGGCCTTGCTTTTCAGCTTGCTGTCGGCCAACCGGGTTTCCACCTGTCCCAGCACCGTATCCGGCAGCGGGGTGCCGCGCGCAGAAGAGATCTGTACCGCCGGGTCCGACCCGTAGAGATTGGGCAAGGCATAGAGAATGCCCACTACGAGAAACACGGCTATAAGAAGATACTTCCAGGCGGGATACTGGTTCATGGTTACATTCGATCTGCGGGAGTTATTAAAGTTCTTTGCCGGTGCCCTTGGGCATCAGGTTGGCGACAGCCTGTTTCTGCACCTTGACCTCGACGTTGTCGGCCACCTTGAGCTGCACGAAGTTCTCGCCGACACCTGTAATCCGGCCCAGCAGTCCGCCATTGGTGACCACCTCGTCCCCCTTGGCCAGACCTTCGACCATTTTCTTGTGTTCCTTGGCGCGCTTGGTCTGCGGGCGGATCAAAAGAAAATAGAACACCACGAAAATCAGCACGAGTGGCAAGAAACTCATGAGATCCGGCTGCCCCTGAGCGGGCGCTGCAGCCAGCGCATCACTGATGAAGAAACTCATATCACTATCCCTTAAATATTGCTTCGATTCTCGGGGAAGCCCTGTGACCCGCCGCGACCTGGCCGGTCAGGCAATTCGGGGTTCCCCTGACTTAAAAATGCGACATTATGGCACAGCTGGCGGCATTTGGTGCCTCTTTGCATAAAAATCCATGACAAAATCCCGCAAACCGTCGGACTCGATCGCCGCCCTCAGACCCGCCATGAGGCGCTGATAGTACCGCAGGTTGTGCACCGTGTTCAGGTGCGCGCCGAGAATTTCGTTGCACTTGTCGAGGTGATGAAGGTAGGCACGGCTGTAGTTGCGACAGGTATAACAGTCGCAGTCCGGGTCCAGCGGGCCGGTGTCCTCGCGAAACCGGGCGTTGCGCAGGCGCAGGGTACCGCTGGCGGTAAAAATGTGGGCGTTGCGCGCGTTGCGCGTCGGCATGACGCAGTCGAACATATCCACACCCCGCTGAACCGCATCGACAATGTCCTCGGGGGTACCCACGCCCATCAGGTAGCGCGGCCGGTCAGCGGGCATCACCGGCTGCAGCGCATCCAGCACGGCAATGCGCTCCGCGTGCGGCTCGCCAACGGACAGGCCGCCGATGGCATAGCCGTCGAAACCCAGAGGCACGAGACCCTCGAGCGAAGCGCGTCGCAGCTCAGGATACATACCGCCCTGGACGATGCCGAACAAGGCCGCCGGTGAGTCGCCGTGCGCCTCGCGACTGCGCTGCGCCCAGCGCAGCGACCGCTGCATGGACGCTTCGGCCAGGCGCTGATCCGCCGGATACGGCGTGCACTCGTCAAATATCATGACGATGTCCGCGCCCAGCGCGCGCTGCACGGCCATGGACTCCTCGGGCCCGAGAAACACCCTGTCGCCATTGACCGGCGAGCGGAAATGCACACCATCCTCGCTGATCCGGCGCAGGTCCCCGAGACTGAAAACCTGGAAGCCACCGGAATCTGTCAGGATCGGGCCATGCCAGTTCATGAAATCGTGCAGATCACCGTGTTTGCGGACGATGTCGGTCCCCGGGCGCAACATCAGGTGAAAGGTGTTGCCCAGCAGGATCTGCGCCCCGCTCTCGGCGACCTGCTCCGGGCGCATGCCCTTGACCGTGCCGTAGGTGCCCACCGGCATGAAAGCCGGCGTGTCCAGTACACCGCGGCCGAACGTCAAGCGGCCGCGGCGGGCATTCCCGCACTGGTTCAGGAGATCAAAGCGCATCATCGCCCCCGTCGCGGCGGCGCAGGAACATCGCGTCGCCATAGCTGAAAAACCGGTACTGCTGGGCGATGGCGTGCCGGTAAGCGGCCATGACCGGCTGATAACCGGCGAACGCACAGACCAGCATCAGCAGCGTCGACTGCGGCAGGTGAAAGTTGGTCAGCAGCGCATCGACCACCTTGAACTCATAGCCCGGCGTTATAAACAGCCGGGTGTCGCCACAATACGGCTGCAGCTCGCTGCCCCGCGCGGCCGATTCCAGGCTGCGCACCACGGTGGTACCCACCGCCACCACGCGCCCGCCACGGGCCCGGGTGGCGGCGACCGCCGTGCAGACCGCGGCATCCACCTGCACCTGCTCCGCGTGCATGACGTGATCTTCCAGCCGCCCGGCCCTGACCGGCTGGAAGGTACCGGCACCGACGTGCAGCGTCACGTAGGCCGACTCGACACCCCTGGCGCACAGCGCATCGATAAGGCCCTGATCGAAATGCAGCCCCGCAGTGGGCGCAGCCACGGCCCCGGGGTGTTCGGCCCACAGCGTCTGGTAATCGTCCCGGTCGGCCTGCTCGTCGGGCCGCTGAATATAGGGCGGCAGCGGCACGTGCCCGTGGCGCTCCAGCAGCTCGAGCACCGGCACCTCACCGGTGAATTCCAGTTCGAACAAGTCGTCCTGGCGCCCGCCTACCTCGACCTCAAGCGCCGGCGCACCGAGACGCAGACGACTGCCCGGTCGTGGCGCCTTGCTGGCGCGTACGTGCGCCAGCACCCGCCGCTCGTCCAGCAGGCGTTCGACCAGCACCTCGACCTTGCCGCCGGAGTCCTTGTGCCCGAACAGGCGCGCCGGGATGACCCGGGTATCGTTGAATACCAGCAGATCGCCGGGCTCGACAAGTTCCGGGAAATCGGTCATGCGCCGGTCCCGCAGCGCTCCGTCCACAGCCAG
The DNA here is from genome assembly GCA_050116915.1 of Thiogranum sp. Taxonomy (GTDB): domain Bacteria; phylum Pseudomonadota; class Gammaproteobacteria; order DSM-19610; family DSM-19610; genus Thiogranum. The sequence continues at coordinate 4,162 of JASFNS010000239.1, forward strand.
CTCCAGCAACCGGCTATGGCTGCGCGGCTGGACGGGATGATCCGCTATCAGGCGCTCGGGCAGCGGATAGTCAAAGTCGCTAAGTTGCATGGCGCGGCATGGTACCACAGGGCCGGCCCCCGACCCGGGCGCCGCGGCCCGGAATTCCTGTATTGCGGCGGCCCGCGGAATCCTTATACTGGCGCGTTCCCTCGCCGGGGTGGCGGAACTGGTAGACGCGCCGG
>JASFNS010000240.1:0-4383 GCA_050116915.1 Thiogranum sp.
GCTGGCGCGCTCGGTCTTTTCCCTGGCACGTTCGCCGAGCCGGCTGGACATATCGTGGAGGATTTCCGCGGCGGCCAGATACTCCTTGGCAACCTCGGCGATTTTGCGCCGCTGCGAACGCGCCTCGTCGCGCAGGGCATCGAAGGCCTGAATGGCGGTGAGGTTGCAGCGTTCCATGAGAATCCCCACCACCATGCTTATTTCCCGGCTCTGCGACAGCGCCTTGTCCATCTGTTCCATGGACTCTTTCAGCTGACGCATCTCCTCGGCGCGGCTGAGCGCCGATTGCACGGCGGGCACGAGCTGATCGATATCCAGCGGCTTGACCAGGTAGGCCAGTGCACCGGCCTCGGTGACACGTTGCACCATCTCCTCGTCGCCGTAGGAACTCAGGGATATAAACGGCAAATCGGCCTCATGCAGGGCAAGCGCCACTTCGAAGCCGTCTTTCAGCGGCATGCGCAGATCGAGAATCGTCAGGTCGGGCCGGAATTCCTGGGCCAGGCGCTCGGCCTGCTCGCCATCGGTCGCCTGGAGAATTTCGAAGCCGGCGGCCTTGAGGCCGTCGCTGATGGTATTCAGGTCTTCCGGATTGTCATCGGCAACCAACACGCGTGACGAAGTCATAATTTTACGTATCCTTCAACGTATCCCATACGCTTTCATTTAGTATAGTCATTGCAGACAGGGGTGAAAAATCCGGAATGGCCTGCAACCACTTTAAAATAAAGTGGTCATTTTATCTATACCGGCGAGCACCAATCATGGGAGGCAGGCAGTTGCAGATACTGACGGGAGACATCGGCGGAACCCATACGCGGCTGGCGATGGGCTGTCTGGACGGCAGCGGCATCCGTATCACCCAACGGGAGACATTCCCCAGTCAGGACTATGCCAGTCTGACCGAGATTGTCAGCGACTACCGGCCGGCCCGGGAAAGCCGGCCCGGCGCTGCCGCGTTCGGTGTCGCCGGACCGGTCAGGCAGGGCGTCAGCCGGATCACCAACCTGCCCTGGGAGATCTCCCGGCAACAGCTGGCAAGCCATCTGGAGCTGGAGGCCGTCTACCTGCTGAACGACCTGGAGGCGATGGCGTGGGGCATAGACAGCCTGGAACCGGCGGAACTGGTCGGTCTACAAAGTGGCCACGCCGGTACCGGCGGCAACCGCGCGGTGATTGCCGCCGGTACCGGCCTCGGCCAGGCCGGGCTGTATGCTGACGGCGGGCGTTTCCGGCCGTTCGCTACCGAGGGCGGGCATGCGGATTTCGCCGCGCAGACCGAGCGCGACTGGCGGTTGCTGCAGCACCTGCAGCAACGCCACGGCCACGTCAGCTGGGAACGCCTGGTATCGGGCCCGGGTCTGGTCACGCTGTATGAGTTCGTGCTGCAGCAGCACAAAGCCGCGGCGCCCGCCTGGTTGAGCGCCGGCGAGGAGGCTCCCGGGCCGCATATTACCCGCCTCGCCCTCGATGCAACCGACCCCTTGTGCGTGGAAACCCTGCAATGGTTCGTGGAGCTTTACGGCCGCGAGGCCGGCAATGTCGCGTTGAAAATGAACGCCACGGGCGGCCTGTACCTGGGCGGCGGGGTCGCTCCCGCAATTCTGCCGGCACTGCGGGACGGTGCGTTCATCGAGGCTTTTCTGGACAAGGGCCGCATGCGACCGCTGCTGGAAAGCATGTCCATCCAGGTGATCTGCAGCGACCTGGTGGCGCATAAGGGGCTGGTGCGCTATGCACTCGACGCCGGCGGAAACTAGCGTTACTTGACCACCTTGAGCGAAGGCCGGGGGGATTTGTCGCCGGGACCGCCCTCGGGTCCGGGCCCGCCGTCCTCTTCCTCGCTGAACATCATGCCCCGCCCGTTCTCCTTGGCATAAATGGCGAGCACGGCGCTGATCGGCAATGACACCAGTTGGGAAACGCCGCTGAAGCGCGCGAGAAACGTTACCTCCTCGTTGCTCACGCGCAGACCCTCGACCGCATTGGGGCCGATATTGAGAACGATCTTGCCATCCTGGATATACTGGCGGGGCACGTCGACGCCGGGCGCCTCGGCATTCACCAGCAGGTGCGGCGTACAGCGATTGTCGAGCAGCCATTCATTGACTGCGCGGATCAGGTAGGGCCGGTTGGGTGTCATGACGGTAGACCACTGCCGCGCGAGCTTTACTCAGCCATTTCTTTTTCGGCCTCGGTGAGGCTGGCCTTGAAGGAGTCCCGGGCGAACATGCGCTCGGCATACTCGTTGACCGCCCTGGCCTGGGGCGGAAGGTCGATATTGTAGTACTTCAAACGCCACAAAACGGGCGCGATGGCGGCATCCACCAGCGAGAATTCGTCGCTGAGGAAGTAGGGCTTCGCGCTGAATACCTCGGCACTCGATGCAAGGCTGTCACGCAGCGTCTTGCGAGCCTTGGGCACAAGCTTGTCGTTTTTCGAATCGAGGTCGCGGATCAGCGAATACCAGTCTTTCTCAATGCGAAACAGCGCCAGGCGGCTGCGCGCGCGGGATACCGGGTCCACCGGCATCAGCGGCGGATGAGGAAAACGTTCATCGAGGTACTCGGTGACCACCTGAGGGTCGTACAGAACCAGTTCGCGATCGACCAGCGTAGGAACGCTCTGGTAGGGGTTCAGATCGATCAGATCCTCGGGCAGGTTATCGGGATCGATATTGACGATTTCGACGGTAATCCCCTTCTCAGCGAGCACCATCCGCACGCGGTGACTCTGCGGACAGGTTGCATCGGAAAACAACGTCATCACCGAACGGCGATTGGCGATTACAGCCATGATTTTCTCCATTAACTAGAGCTGACAATGCCAGCTGCCGGCCCACTGCCGACAACTGGCATCGCCCTCTTAACAGATGTCCGCCTGACTCAGTGGACGTCTTTCCAATACTCTTTCTTCAGCAGGTAGGCCACGACGAAGAACACCAGCAGGAAGAGCAACACCTTGACACCCAGGGCCATACGCTGCTGCTTGATCGGTTCTCCCATATAGGCCAGGAAGTTAACCAGGTCGCGCACGGTGCGGTCGAATTCCGCGGGGCTCTGCTCGCCGGCTTCCTTCAACTCGATGCCTTCGAGCACCTTGTGCTCGTGCCCATCCTCATCGGTAACCGTCTCGTAGGTCGGCTCCTGGATACCCTGCAGTTCCCACAACACGTTCGGCATGCCGACGTTGTGGAACACCTGGTTATTGACACCGAAGGGGCGCGAATCATCCCGGTAGAAGCTGCGCAGATAAGTATACAGCCAGTTGACCCCGCGCACCCGCGCAACCAGCGTCAAATCGGGCGGCGCTGCGCCGAACCAGTTCTTGGCATCGCTGCGTTGCATGGCGATATCCATGTGATCACCGATTTTCTCGCCGGTGAACATCAGGTTTTGCATCACCTCGTCTTCGCTGATATGCAGATCACGGGCCAGGCGGTTATAGCGCTGGTACTTGGCCGAGTGGCACCCCATACAGTAGTTGACGAAGGTTCTCGCGCCGCGCTGCAGCGACTCCTTGTTGGTCGGGTCGATGTTGGCCTTGTCGAGGTGCACATCTTCGCTGCTGGCCAGCGCAAGCATCGGGGCAACCAACAACAAAACCGCCAGTAGTTGCTTCTTCATCTCAGTGCCCCCCCGTGACCCGTTCCGGAACCGGCTTGGTCGGATCGATCTTTGAATAGATCGGCATCAGCAGGAAGAAGGCGAAATACACCGCCGTACCCAGCTGGGCAAACATGGTCTTGATATCGGTGGGCGCCTGAGTGCCCAGATAGCCGAGCATGACAAACGCCGCGACAAACAATCCCAGCATGATCTTGTAGATCGGTCCGCGGTAACGGATGGACTTGACCGGGCTGCGGTCCAGCCACGGCAGGAAGAACAGGATGACCACGGCCGCACCCATCACGATAACCCCCAGGAACTTGGAGCTCAACGGCCCGATGTCGAAGGTGATCGCACGCAACATGGCGTAGTACGGCGTGAAGTACCAGACCGGCGCAATATGCGGCGGTGTCTTCAGCGGGTCGGCCGGCTCGAAGTTGGGCGATTCGAGGAAATAACCGCCGCCCTCGGGCACGAAGAATATGACGAAGGAGAAGAACATCAGGAACACCACCACGCCGACAATGTCCTTGACGGTGTAGTACGGGTGGAACGGGATACCGTCTTTGGGAATACCGTTTTCGTCCTTGTTCTTTTTGATCTCGACACCGTCCGGGTTGTTGGAACCGACTTCGTGCAGCGCAAGGATGTGCATAACCACCAGCACCAGCAACACCAGCGGCACAGCGATCACGTGCAGGGCGAAGAAGCGGTTGAGCGTCACATCGGAAATCACGTAGTCACCGCGAATCCACAACGACAGGCTGTCACCGAT
>JASFNS010000241.1:0-4364 GCA_050116915.1 Thiogranum sp.
GTCGAGACCCATTGCGCCTGGGTTCTGCTTACCGGCGAATTCGCCTACAAGGTCAAGAAGCCGGTCGATTTCGGCTTTCTGGATTTTTCCACACTGGAAAAACGCCGTCATTACTGCGCCGAGGAAATCCGCCTCAACCGGCGCTTCGCGCCGCAGATCTACCTGGACGTGGTCGCCATCGGCGGCTCGCCCGACGAACCGCGTGTCGGCGCTCCCGGGCCGGTGCTCGAATACGCAGTGCGGATGCGCCAGTTTGCCGATGACGGACTCCTCAGCCAGCTGGCCAGCCGCCACTGCCTGCAACGCTCGCACATCGATCAGCTGATAGACATCATCGGCGCTTTTCACCAGGGCGCCGAGCGCGCACCGTCGGACTCCGTCTACGGCGACCCGGAGCATGTCCACCACTGGGTGCGCGAAAACTTTGAGCATATCGGCCGCTCACTGCGCAGCCCCGCGGAACTCGACCGGCTCGAGCGTATCCGGCAGTGGTCGGAATCCGAGCGTGCCCGTCTCAGCGCCACGCTGCAGGCGCGCAAGCGGGACGGCTTCGTTCGCGAATGCCACGGAGACCTGCATCTGGGCAATATCACGCTCATCGACGACCGGGTAACGCCGTTCGACTGTATCGAGTTCAACCCGGAGCTGCGCTGGATCGACGTCATCAGCGAGGTGGCGTTTCTGATGATGGATCTCGAAGACCGCGGCTACAAGCCTTTCGCCTTTCGTTTTCTCAACGGCTATCTGCAGTTCGGCGGCGACTATGCCGGGCTGCAGGTGCTGCGTTACTACCTGGTCTATCGCGCCCTGGTACGCGCCAAGGTCGCCATGCTGCGCCGCACACAGGCGGACCGGGAGTCGGAAGATTTCCGCGAGGCTACGGAAGAATACCGCCAGTATGCACAACTGGCGCGACAGTACCTGGCGCCCGCCGCAAAGGCGCTGATAATAGCCCACGGCCTGTCGGGTTCGGGCAAGTCGACCGTGGCCCGGGGTCTGTGCGAACAGGCGCAGATGATCCAGATACGCTCCGACGTCGAGCGCAAGCGCCTCGCGGGCATGGCGGCAACAGACCACAGCCACTCGGCCACCGGAGAGGGGCTCTACACGCAGGACCAGACAACACAGACCTACCGGGAACTTGCCAGGCTCGCCACCCTGATCCTGCAGGCGGGCTACCCGGTCATCGTCGACGCGACCTTTCTGCACCGGGCGCAGCGCGAGCAGTTCCGGGACCTCGCGCAGGCGTGCGAGGTGCCATTTATCATTCTCGATTGCACGGCGACGGACGCGGAGCTCGAGCGGCGCATACTCGAGCGCGCCGCGGCGGGTCGCGATCCGTCCGAAGCCGGTCTCGATGTGCTGCGCGCCCAGCGCCAGGCCCGTGAACCCCTGGCCCCGCAGGAGCTGGCGCATACGCTGCGCGTGGACACCCAGGCTGCAGACCTGGAGAAACTGCGCGCCGGGATCGACCGCCTGCGCCGCTCACAGGCCGGATACGATTCGCAGCAGTAGCGATGAAAAAGCCACCTAAAGTCGCCCAGCAACTGGATCGCGCACGCGCCCTGCTCCAGGCCGGCAAACTGCCGGAAGCCGCCACGCTGCTGTGTGCCGTTCTGGGCAAGAAACCCGGCAACGCCGGCGCGCAGGAACTCATGGCCGAGGTCGCTGTGCGCAACCGCGACCTGGCGGCCGCCGCCGGCATTCTGCAAAAGCTGCTTGCCGCCAACCCGGACAACCACCTGTACCATACGCGGCTCGCAGTGGTGTATGCGCTGCAGGCGCTTTTCCCGCAGGCCGCCGCCGAGCTGCGACGCGCCCTGGCATCAAAGCCCGACTACCTGCCGGCACAGCTCGACCTGTGCAAGGTGACGCGGGAAATGGGACATCTCGACGAATCTATCCGCGCCGGGCTCGCCGCGGTGCAGCTCGCTCCCGACGATGCGCGCGCGCACACCGGCGTGGCGCTCTCCTTCGAGCGCTTCGGCCTGCATCGGCAAGCGCACGAACACTACTGCCGGGCGGCCGAACTGAGCCCCGACGACCCCCGGCGCCAGTTCGCCTGCGGGTTCGGCTACCTGGGCGCGGGCGACAAAGATATGGCGAAACAGTATTTTCAGCGCGTGCTCGAACTTTCGCCCAATGACGCGCAGACCCACTGGATGCTCGCCCGCCTGCAACGTTACGCTTCAACCGAACACGCGGATTTCCGGCGACTGCAGCAACTGCTGGACGCCCCCTCGGCGTCCGACGATGATCGCAGTTACCTGCATTTCGCCCTGGGCAAGATGTACGAGGACTGTGAGCGCTACGACGAGGCCTTCAGCCACTACGCCGCGGGTAACCGCCTGGAGAACAGCAAGTATCACTACCGGCCGCAGGCCTGGCACGAACGCGTCGACGCGCTGATCGAAACCTTCTCCGCCGACTTGCTGACCAGCCTGAGCGCCGCCGGCAACCCCAGCCGCAAACCGCTGTTCATCGTCGGCATGCCGCGCTCGGGCACCTCGCTGGTCGAACAGATTCTCGCCAGCCACCCGCAGGTCTACGGCGCCGGCGAGCTGTCGTGGCTGGTCAAGACCGAGCACGACCTGCCGGCTTTTCTGCACTCCGCGCGAAGCTACCCGGCCTGCGTTCGGGAGATGCAGCCCGGGCAGATTGACCTGGTGGCCCGGAAATACCTGGACTATCTCGAGGTGCTCGCCGAACACCGGCCGTACACCTATGTCAGCGACAAGATGCCGGGCAACTTCGAGCGCATCGGCCTGATTGCCCTGTTGTTCCCGCAGGCGCGTATCATTCACTGCCGGCGCGACCCGCTGGACAATGCCATATCGCAGTTCAGCCTGCTGTTTCAGGGTGCTCTGGACTACAGTCACGATCTTTTCAACCTCGGCGCCCACTACGCCGGATACCGGCGGCTGATGACGCATTGGCGAAAGCTCATTCCGGAGCGCATCCTCGATATAAGCTATGAGGCCATGGTCGCGGATCACGAAGGCGAAACACGCCGCATGCTGGAGTTCCTGGAACTGCCCTGGGATCCGGACTGCCTGAGCTTTTTCGAATCACACCGGACGGTGCGCACCTCCAGCGATCTGCAGGTGCGCACACCGATTTATGCCAGCGCAATCGGACGCTGGAAACACTATGAGAAATACCTGGAGCCGCTGCGCCGCGGCCTGCGCTGGCCCGACGACAACGGCGAAGCGGCCGAGTCCGGCTGACACGCCAGCCTACTGCATATAGGCGTGATGCTCCTCATACTGCAGACGCACGATTTCAGCATCCCCCATCGGCACCATCTCGACAAAACCCTGAATATCCTCGGGCCCGAAGCCCTGGCCTTCGGCCGCGAGCTTGCACATCTTGATATGAATCACACCGCCGACCGTCAAACTCTGCGCGCGGCGCTGCAACTCCTCGTAGCGGGTAAAATTTTTGATGGCAAAGAACTTGATGGACAGGCCGTGCAACACCAGCACGATGGATTGTTCAAAAGGATCGGCGCCGGTGATCTTGCTCAGGTAGCTGACCCGGTCCAGCACGTGTGCCAGCTCGGCCTGGTCCCCGGTGGTGACGTCGTAGACGACTTTCATCGGGCTGTACTTCGTCGGCGTTACCTCCGCATGCCCCCAGGGCGCATTGTTCGCGGCCATCGCCGTGGAAACCAGCAGACTGCATCCGAGCAGTAACAAGGTCATATGACGCAACATAGAATGTCCTCCAAAACAGAGCATGACTAAGGGACGCATCCGGAATAAGATTATTCCTGAGGCGCGGCCGACAAGAGCGGTCGAGGACTATCCTTCAGCATCTGAACCAGAATGTCACCAGTGGAGAAAGTGATGAATGACACATTCATGATTTTGCCGGCCACGGACCCTGTCGCGATCCGCCTGGTCCGTGTGCCCGAGGATTACGAAGAGCATGAAGTCTTCCGGCACGTAACCGGCCTGATCGGCAAACTGGAAGAGGAAAATCCCGACTATGACTGGGACGACATCGCCGCGGTGCTCGAAGACCATGGGTTCGAGACCGTCGACTTCATCCTGGGCCCGGCACTGGACTAGATCCCTATTGCTCGGGAAAGGCCTCCGGCGTGTCCGTATTGATGCGGTCCCACGCTGTATGGGCGCTCTTGCGCGCCTCTTCGATTAACAACTGCGCCTTGCGCACCCGCTCCCGTTCCTGTTCGCTCTGTTCTTTGAGCCGCTCGCGCTCGGCACGCTCGGCGGCAAGCTGTTTTTTCAGCTGTTGGCGTTCGCGTTCGAGCTTCTGGTGCTCGCGCTCCAGGGCGCGATTCTGCGCCTTGACAAGGGACGCTGCGGGCGACGGCGGTTCGGCTGCCGGAAGCGGCGCTG
>JASFNS010000242.1:0-4344 GCA_050116915.1 Thiogranum sp.
CGGAGGTCGGCACCGAGTTCATCGCCATCAGTCCGACCGGCACCTTCAGTTCGGTACAGGACTTTGAAAACCTGCTGATCAGCGGCGAGGAAAGCGACCGGCAAATTTATCTCCGCGACGTGGCGAGTGTGAAACGCGGCTACGTCGAGCCACAGACCCAGGTGCTGCGCTATGACGGCAACCTGGCCATCGGCATCGGCATCTCCACTGTCAGCGGCGGCAACGTGGTAACCATGGGCAAGGCCATCGAGGCGCGGTTGCAGGAGCTGGCGCCGCAGATCCCGCTCGGCGTGCAGTTAGGCGTCATCTCCCTGCAGTCCGAAGCCGTCACCACCGCCATCGATGGCTTTCTGAACAGTCTCATGCAGGCGGTGGTCATCGTGGTTGCGGTGCTGCTGGTGTTCATGGGGCTGCGCAGCGGGCTCATTATCGGCTTCATCCTGGCGCTCACCATCATCGGCACCTTCATTTTCATGGGCTCATGGGACGTGGCCCTGGAGCGTATCTCACTGGGCGCCCTGATCATCGCGCTCGGCATGCTGGTCGATAACGCCATTGTGGTCGTGGACGGCATGCTGGTGCGCATCGCCCAGGGCGAGAAGCCCGAGGAGGCGGCGCAGAATGTGGTCAAACAGACCGCGCTGCCTTTGCTCGGAGCCACCGCGGTGGCCATCATGGCCTTCGGCGCCATCGGGCTATCCGACGACTCGACCGGCGAATTCTGCAAATCCCTGTTCCAGGTAGTGCTCATATCGCTGTCACTCAGCTGGGTCACCGCGGTCACGGTAACACCCCTGCTCGGCGTCATGTTCCTCAAGGCGCCGAAGCAGAAGCCGGGGGAAGCGCGTTCCGACCCCTATGCCGGCGGCCTGTACCGCTTTTACCGCCGTCTGTTGCGAGGCGCCATCCGCGTGCGCTGGGTCACCGTCGCGCTGGTACTGGCGGCCTTCGCCGCCGCCCTGTGGGGCTTCCGCTACGTCGACCAGAGTTTCTTTCCCGACTCCACCCGCCCGCAGTTCATGGTCGACTTATGGCTTCCCCAGGGAACCTATATCGACGATACGCTGAAGACGGCCGAGTCGGTGGAGGCGTATCTGCTGGGTGTGGAGGGGGTCAAGCATGTCAGCACGCTGGCTGGTGCCGGTGGGCTGCGTTTCATGCTCACCTATGCCCCTGAAAAGGTCAACAGCGCCTATGCCCAGTTTCTGGTGGATGTCGATGATTACCGCAAGATCGATACGCTGATCCCGGCCATCGAGCAGCAGCTGGCGAAAGACCAGCCCAATGCGCTTGTCTACGGCAAGAAGTTCCTGCTGGGGCCCGGCGAGGGCGGCAAGATTCAGATCCGCTTCAGCGGCCCGGATCCCGCGGTGCTGCGCCAGCTCGCCGGGCAGGCCGAGCAGATCCTGCGCCACGATGGCGGTGCCAAGGCGATCCGCACCGACTGGCGCGAACCGGTCCCGGAGGTGGAACCGGTACTGGCCGAGGCGGAAGCCAACCTTGCGGGCATCACCCGCGAGGTTATCGCGACCACTATTCGGGCCGGCTTCGAGGGCGAGGCCACCGGCGTGTACCGCGAAGGCGACGAACTGCTGCCGATCATTTTCCGGGCCGCGGAGGCCGAGCGCAGCGACATCAGCAGCATCCAGAATCTGCAGGTGTGGGCGCCGGCGGCGGGGCAGTACGTGCCGCTGCGCCAGGTCGTCTCCAAGTTCGATACCCGCTTCCAGAACGCCATCATCCAGCGGCTTAACCGGAAGATGACCATCACTGTGCACGCCGATCCCGCCACCGGGCTGGCCAGCGAGCTGTTCGCGCGCATCCGACCGCAGGTGGAGGCGCTGCCGCTCGGCGGCGACTACGAACTGCAGTGGTGGGGCGAGTACAAGAGCTCCAGGGAGGGACAGCAGGGTATCGCCGCCAGCGTGCCGTTTTTCTTCGTCTCCATGGTGCTGATCGTCATTGCCCTGTTCAACGCCCTGCGCCAGCCGCTGATCATCTGGTTGACGGTGCCGCTGGCGCTGATCGGCGTGACCGCCGGGCTACTGCTTACCAGGCAGCCGTTCGGCTTCATGGCGCTGCTCGGTTTCATGAGTCTGTCGGGGATGCTGATCAAGAATGCGGTGGTGCTGATCGACGAAATGGAGTTGCAGAAAAAAAGCGACAAGCCGCTGTTCGATGCCATTGTCGATTCCGGCGTCAGTCGCTTGCGCCCGGTCAGCATGGCGGCGCTGACCACGGCGCTGGGTCTGATCCCGCTGCTGCTGGACGCCTTCTTCGTGTCCATGGCGGTGACCATCATCTTCGGCCTGATGGTCGCCACGGTGCTGACCATGGTGGTGGTGCCGGTCCTGTACGCGATATTTTTCCGCGTACCGTACCCGGGACGCGAGGCCGGGGTAACACCGGAGCGGCAGTAGCCTGTACATCGAAGTCGCCATTGCCGACCTGTTGGGCTTTCGCCATAGCCTGGTGGTCGAGCCGGCGAGCAACAGAAACAGGGTGTTCAATGTTCGATGAGGATTGCCGGTCTCGACAGCGATAACTTGGGTAAACCGATTGACTTGATTCCACCCGGCGAGTTTCCCGCAGGTGCAACCGGGCCGGTGAACTGGTCATTAGCGTTAGGGGGTGACCATATCCCGGGCTATTCCCGCTCGGACTGGATTGAGTTCCACGAGAATGCCAGGGGAGGGGGCGACTACTCGCATTGGGACTCAGACAGCTTTCTATAAAAGGCAGGGTTACAGGTTCGAGGCGAGCTCTCGTCGTGGGCCTCTGGATTTTGACCTGCTCTCCAAAGCGCTCGATCAGTTGTTCATCCTGCCCTGAGTTGACACCGACGACCTTTGGATTGATCGAGCTTTAACTATCGCCTGGAGGGCGGTTGCGGCCACAAGCAGACAGGCCGCCCTCAACACCTAAGCAACCCGATCAGGCGATCAATCCTGGCAAAGGATATTCATCTTCATCTGCGCGGCTTTTATGGCATCCTCGGTTTGTGCATCCAGCAGTTGCTGCTTGGCCTGTGCGCATTCGTCAGCTTCCTTGTTGTGTTCAGTCTTGTACTGTTGCGGCACACTGGCGTAATTGCGGCAGAACTCTTCCGATACCCGCCGCATGTTGGCGGAGGCGCCGCCCTGTTCTATGGCGACGCAGTCGCCACTCCGGAAGTTGCCGCTGTCCATAACAATGCGCACCGTGCCGCCTTCCACCAGACTCACGGTGTAGACCATTTCGGTACCCCTTGCCATGGTACCGCCGGCAGCAGAACCCACAGCTGCCCCCCCAAGTGTGCGCAATGCCTTGTTGCTGGTCGATTTTCCTTTTCCGGTGTACAGGCCAACCAAACCGCCCACCAGGGCACCGCCTGTTTTCCCTCCCGAAGTATCCCTTGCCTGTTGGTTGACGGCGGTGATGCTTCCGTAGGCTACCGATATGACGTTGCTGGCGTGAACCGGTCCTGTCGTGATGAGCATGGCGGACAGCAGAGACGTCATACGCAGCGTTCTATTCATTTGGCATACTCCATGTTCCCGGATAACGGTCTTTGCGCAGTTTCGGTATCTGGGCGGGCGAAGTCAAGAGAGAGCCGGGAGCGGTGACGTGCATAAGCCGGTTGCTCGGCGCGTGCGTCTTCCGTGTTTTGCCAGTGGTGGCAGTAGACACGTACCGCGGCCAATGACGGCATTGCTGTGGACGACGATCGGCTACCGCTTCATTGAGAGGCGCGCTCACGTCCGAGGCTTGGCGACAGGTCCCCGCAGCCCCACGTGCGCCGCTCTGATCCGGATCGGGTTCGCCGTTAAGTAATGACTAATATAAGCGCCGACTAAAAGGCTGGATCGGGTGGAGGATAATTATCAGTCTCTAATATAACTGACTACTAAAGGGGTAGATGCGACATGTTGCCGTCGCGGACTGGCCCAATAGCGTCTATTCAGCGCAGGCACTCGCCCAGCATGCTCAGCGCCGGGTCGTCGGGTTCGCGAAACATCAGCCCGAAGCCGCTTTTACGGCAATGTACGACAATACCCTTGATGGTGATCGCCATGCCCCAGGCCGGCGACAGCGGGAACTCGATGTTGACGCGCTGATTCACGTCGGGCTGAACCTCGCTCAGCACTAACATGCCATCGGCGCTCAAGTCATAGAGCAGACCCGCCGCGCAGCGATTGTCGCTGTGGTACACCTTGACCAGCGTCAGTACGCGATGGCGGACACCCTGGCGGTGCTCTATCCGTAGCGAACGCTCTGCGGCGCTGAGCGACGGCCTCGGGCCGTCGAACGGATAAACCGGACGGGTGGCTACGGACTGCGTGTCGCGCGGGTCCGTTTTAGCGG
>JASFNS010000243.1:0-4332 GCA_050116915.1 Thiogranum sp.
CCAGCCAGCGATGGTCGACGTAGGGCATCTTGCAACGCTGGGCCTCGTTGCGAATGGTATCGCGGGCCGAGCGCTTGGTGCCGACAAACAGCACGGTTCCCTTGTTGCCAACCAGTTTGCCGATAAAATTCAGCGCCTCGTTGTACAACGGCAGGGTTTTTTCCAGATTGATGATGTGGATTTTACTGCGTTCGCCGAAAATGAAGGGCGCCATTTTCGGGTTCCAGAAACGGGCCTGGTGGCCAAAGTGCACGCCAGCCTCAAGCATCTGGCGCATGCTTACTGTAGACATAATACAAACCTCATTATCAGGGTTAGGCCTCCATACGCCCCGCGCAGCAACCCGGCTACCCGGGCACCCAACCGCACGTGTCGGCGTATGTGTGGATTTAATCTGGCCGCGTATCACACGGAACCAGTTGTTAACAAGCCGCGCTTTATACCATACACTACCCCTAACAGCAATCATTCCGGCAACTTAGCCGGTCCTCACTGGTCGAACATCAAACTTACACCCGCATGACGGGGCGGGTACGGGATCTTATGGCAGCCACCATCAAAACCAGCGAAGAAATCGAGAAAATGCCTGTCGCGGGACGGCTCGCCGCCGACGTTCTGGAAATGATCGAGGACTTCGTACGGCCGGGCGTCAGTACCGACGAACTGGACCGGATCTGTCACGATTATATCGTCAACGTCCAGAACGCCGTGCCGGCACCGTTGAACTACCGGGGTTTTCCGAAATCCATCTGCACCAGTCTCAACCACCAGGTCTGCCACGGCATCCCCGGTGACCGCCGCCTCAAGTCCGGCGACATGCTGAACATCGATGTCACGGTCATCAAGGACGGTTTTCACGGCGACACCAGCAAGATCTTTTTCGTCGGTGAGCCGCCGGTCATCGCCAGGCGGCTCGCCGCCATCACCTACGAGTGCATGTGCCGCGGCATCCAGATGGTCAGACCCGGGGTACAGCTGGGTGACATCGGCCATGCGATCCAGCGGCACGCGGAATCGCACCACTACTCGGTGGTCCGGGAGTACTGCGGCCACGGTATCGGCCGGGAGTTCCACGAGGATCCCCAGGTGCTGCACTACGGCCGACCGGGCACCGGCATAGCCCTGGAGCCGGGCATGACCTTCACAATCGAGCCGATGATCAATGTCGGCAAGCGCCACACCAAGGTTCTCAAGGACGGCTGGACGGTGGTCACCAAGGACCATAGCCTGTCGGCACAGTGGGAGCACACTGTGCTGGTCACGCCCGACGGCTACGAAGTGCTGACCCTGCGCCACGGCGAGTCGATCTGATGAGCGCCGACTCCGGTCACGCCGCCACAGCACGCTGCGATGACCGCACCGACCCGGCCTATGAACAGTGGTTCGATCTTGCCGTTCTCGAGCAGGCCGGGCCAACCGACAGGCCGCACGGCGCCTGCCGGCAGTTTCTGCGACAGGTGCGCGAGGCGCTGGCCGAGCGGTTCGCCGCCGGCGCGAATATTATCGACCTGATTCACGCCCGCAGCTGGGCCGTCGACCAGGTGCTGGTCCGCTCATGGACCCGTTCTCTCGCCGGCTTCGACGCTGCACTGGTCGCCGTCGGGGGGTATGGACGCAACGAACTGATGCCTGGCTCGGACGTGGACATCATGGTGCTGCTCGCGCAGTCCGAAGACCAGACCAGCGGCGCAAAACTGGAAGCCTTTCTGACGAATCTCTGGGATATCGGTCTCGAAGTGGGACACAGCGTGCGCACCCTGCAAGAGTGTCACGACCAGGCCAGCGACGATATTACGGTTGCCACCAACCTCATGGAAGCGCGGCTGCTGTGCGGCTCAGCAGCGCTGTTCGAGCAAATGCGCGCCTGCACCGGGCCCGATCAGATCTGGCCCAGCCCGGCCTTTTTCGCCGCCAAGCTCGAGGAACAGGAGACGCGCTACGCGCGCTTCGACGACGCGGTCTACAACCTCGAGCCCAACGTCAAGGAAGGCCCGGGCGGCCTGCGCGACGGCCAGATGATCGCCTGGGTATTCAAACGCCATTTCGGTTCCGACCGTCTCAAGGATCTCATCTCCCGGGGCTTCATTACCGGGGAGGAATACCAGCGCCTGATGGAAAGCCAGTGCTTTCTGTGGCGGGTTCGTTTCGGTCTGCACCACATCACCGGCCGCCGCGAAGACCGTCTGCTGTTTGATCACCAGCGGACCCTCGCCGCGATGTTCGGCTACCGCGACGCCGAGCACAAACTGGCGGTCGAGTGGTTTATGCAGGACTACTACCTCGCTATTCGCAAACTTAACCAGCTCAACGAAATGCTGCTGCAACTGTTCAAGGAAGCCATTCTGTACGCGGATGACGACGAACCGCCGGTCGTCATCAACCGGCGGTTCCAGTCGCGCAAGGGCTTTCTCGAAGTCACCTATCCCAGGGTTTTCGAGCACTACCCCTTCGCACTGCTCGAACTGTTTCTGCTGATGCAGCAGCACCGGGAACTCAAGGGCGTGCGCGCTGCGACGATTCGACTGGTGGACCAGCACCGCCACCTCATCGACGATGCGTTTCGCAAAGACATCCGCTGCCGCAGCCTGTTCATGGAAATTTTCCGCCAACACCGCGGCCTGACGCACGAGCTGAGGCGCATGAACCGCTACGGCATTCTGGCCGCCTATTACCCGCCCTTTGGGAACCTCGTCGCGCAGATGCAGCACGACCTGTTCCACGCCTACACCGTCGACGAACACACCCTGTTTGTTGTGCGCAATCTCCGGCGCTTCGCGCTCAAGCGCCATGCGCACGAATTCCCGCTGTGCAACCGGATATCGGGAAGCATTCCCAAGCTCGAGCTGTTGTACCTGGCGGGATTCTTTCATGACATCGCCAAGGGCCGTGGCGGCGATCACTCGAAACTCGGTGCAGCCGACGCGCGGGAATTTCTCGCCCGCCACGGCCTGAGCGAATACGACCAGAACCTGGTCGCCTGGCTGGTCGAGAATCACCTTCTGATGTCCAGCGTCGCCCAGCGGCGCGACATCTCCGACCCCGATGTGATCCACGAATTCGCCTCCCGGGTGGGCGACCGCTGGCGTCTCGACTACCTGTACCTGCTCACGGTGGCTGACGTCTGCGGCACCAACCCGACATTGTGGAACAGCTGGAAGGACGCGCTGTTCAGGGAGCTCTACAACGCGACCCGCCGGGCCCTGCGCCGCGGACTGGAGAACCCGCTGCATCGCGAAGAACTGATCAGCGACATCAAGGGCACCGCGCTCGCCAGGCTGACCGAAAAGGGTATCGAGGCAGCCAGGCTCGACACCCTGTGGAAGGATTTCCCCGAGGATTACTTCCTGCGCCACAAGGTCAACGAGGTGATGTGGCACGCCGAAACCATTCTCGGCCCGGGAGACAGCGATGGCATACGCGTGGAACTGCAGCCACAGTCGCCGCGCGGGGGCAGCGCGCTGTTTATCTATACGCCGGTGATGGATCGCCTGTTCAGCCGTACCACCGGCCTGCTTGACCAGTTGGGTTTCAACGTGACCGAGGCGCGCATTATCACCACCGCCCGCGGCTACGCGCTCGATACCTACCAGCTGCTCGACGCGTCCGGCGAACCCCTCACCGACCGTTACCAGATCCAGGAACTGACAACCCTGATGAACGAGGAGTTACACTCGAGCGACGGTGCATCTCCGTGGGTTTCACGGCCTGCACCGCGTCGTCTGCGTCACTTCAAGGTCGATACCCGCGTCAACTTCCAGCGCGACGACGTGGCCCGGCGCACCATCGTCGAGTTGCACGCCACGGACTACCCCGGACTGTTGTCGCGGGTCGGGCGGGTGTTTTTCGAAACCGGCGTCGATCTGCAGAGTGCCAAGATCGCCACCTTCGGCTCGCGCGCCGAAGACGTGTTCTTCGTCACCGACCTGCAGGGCGGGCCGTTGGGCGAAGCGCAGCAGGAGGCGCTGCGCGAGGCGTTAATCAAGGCGCTGGAGTAGCCGCGCCGGTTTCCACTGCCTCGCGCTCCGCTCCCCGGTCGGCCTCAATCAGCTCCACGCCGTTGCCGTCCGGGTCGCGACAGAACACCGCGTGGCGACCCGAGCGGCTGCGGGTAAAACGGACGCCAGCGGTTTCCAGGCGTTGCACCAGCTGCTCCAGCCCGGTGACCAGCAGGGCCGTATGCCTGTCGCGTCCCACGTGCACCGGCCGGCCGGCGACCGGGTCCGGGTTGGCTACCTCCAGCAGGTGGATCTGCTGCGCGCCGGCTTTCAGCCAGGCGCCGTTAAATCCCAGTGCGGGGCGCGTATCGTCGAGTTCCATGCCCAGTACATCGAC
>JASFNS010000244.1:0-4318 GCA_050116915.1 Thiogranum sp.
GGCGCGTACGCCGCTGATTATTTCCGGTCCGACCGACGACAATTCCGATCTCTACCTGGTAATGAAAGACCTGGTGCCGAGGCTGGTAAAACAGGAAGAGGAGGACGGGCCGGGCGATTACAGTGTAGACGAAAAACAGAAGCAGATTCATTTGACCGAGGACGGTCACCAGCATGTCGAGGAACTGCTGGAAAAGGCCGGCTTGCTGAAGGAAGGCCAGAGCCTGTACGACGCCGCCAACCTGACGCTGATGCATCACCTCAACGCCGCGTTACGCGCGCTCGCCTTGTACCACAAGGACGTCGAGTACATCGTCAAAGACGACCAGATAGTGATTGTCGACGAGTTCACCGGTCGGACCATGCCCGGGCGGCGCTGGTCGGAGGGTCTGCACCAGGCTGTGGAAGCCAAGGAGGGAGTGAGGATCCAGAACGAAAACCAGACACTGGCCTCGATCACTTTCCAGAACTATTTCCGCCTGTACGGCAAGCTTGCCGGCATGACCGGTACTGCCGATACCGAAGCCGCCGAGTTCGAACAGATCTACGGTCTCGAAGTAGTGGTAATTCCCACCAACAAACCGATGATCCGCGACGACCGCGGTGACCTGGTGTTTCTGACCGTCAAGGAGAAATTCGACGCGGTCGCGGAGGACATCCGTGACTGCCGGCGGCGCGGGCAGCCGGTGCTGGTCGGCACCACCTCCATCGAAACTTCGGAGTACCTGTCCAAACTGCTCAACAGCCAGAAGGTCGAGCACGAAGTGCTGAATGCCAAGCAGCACGAACGCGAGGCGCATATCGTGGCGCAGGCCGGCCGGCCGGGTGCCGTAACGATTGCCACCAACATGGCGGGTCGCGGCACCGATATCGTGTTGGGTGGTAGCCTGGATGCCGAACTCGCGGGCCTGGAAAGCCCGGACGAGCACACCGTCGCGCGCATCAAGAAAGACTGGCAGCAGCGCCACCAGCAGGTGCTGGACGCCGGCGGCCTGCATATTGTCGGCACCGAGCGCCACGAGTCGCGGCGTGTGGACAACCAGCTGCGCGGCCGTTCCGGCCGCCAGGGCGACCCCGGCTCCAGCCGCTTCTACCTGTCGCTGGAAGATAACCTGATGCGTATTTTCGCCTCGGAGCGTGTTTCCGGGCTGATGCAGAAGCTGGGCATGCAGGAAGGTGAGGCTATCGAGCACCCGTGGGTGAGCAAAGCAATCGCCAATGCGCAGCGCAAGGTGGAAGCGCACAACTTCAACATTCGCAAGAACCTGCTGGAGTTCGACGACGTCGCCAATGATCAGCGCAAGGTGATCTATGAGCAGCGCAACGAGTTGATGGCAAGCGACGACGTGTCGGAGACCATCAAGGCGATTCGTGAAGACGTGGTCAACGACGTCATTGACAATTACATACCGCCGGGCAGTCTTGATGAACAGTGGGACGTTCCCGGTCTGGAAGCGGCTATCGAGACCGAGTTCGCCCAGAAGTTCGACATTCAGGGCTGGCTGGACGCCGACCACGAACTGCACGAGGAAACCCTGCGCGCCAAGATCCTTGACGAACTGGTCAAGGCCTACGAGGCCAAGGAGCAGTTGACCGGTGCGGAGACCATGCGCCACTTCGAGAAGTCGGTGATGCTGCAGGTGCTTGATCAGACCTGGAAAGAGCACCTGGCCGCCATGGACTATCTGCGCCAGGGGATCCATTTGCGCGGCTATGCGCAGAAGAATCCCAAGCAGGAATACAAGCGCGAAGCGTTCGAAATGTTCACCGCTCTGCTGGACCGTATCAAGCTGGATGTGGTCGGCATTCTGTCCAAGGTGCAGGTGCGTACCGAGTCCGATGTGCAGGCCGTCGACGAACAGCGCCGCGCGCGCGCCGACATGGAATATCGGCACGACGAAGCCAATGTCATGCAGGAAGCCGGGGCTGCGGATGCCGACGCCGTGGCGGAAGAGCACTTGCAGCCGTTCGTGCGCGACGGGCGCAAGGTCGGCCGCAATGAACCCTGCCCCTGCGGTTCGGGCAAGAAATTCAAGCACTGCCACGGTAAACTCAGTTAAGCGGACAGATCCGGGCCCGGGTGGAGAGGCGCGATCGGGGTGTGTTGCAGCGGGACCCTGGTGCGTCGGGCTCTCCCGGGGCAGCGAGAGTGACAGCCATGCCGATCGGTTATTCCCAGCTTCCCCCCTTGTTGCCGGTCGCCGGCTTGCGCCTCGCGGCGGTTGCCGCGGGTATCCGCTACCAGGGTCGAGATGACCTGGTGGTCATGGAGATTTCCGCCGGCGCCAACACAGCTGCCGTATTTACCCGCAACGCTTTCTGTGCGGCGCCGGTGAGCGTTGCCAGGGAGCACCTCGCAGACGCAATGCCGCGTTATCTGGTGATCAACAGCGGTAACGCCAACGCGGGCACCGGCGCCCGCGGGCTCGACGACGCCAGGCAGAGCTGCCTTGCACTGGCTCGGCTGGGCGCCTGCGAGGCGCACGAAGTGTTGCCGTTTTCCACCGGCGTGATCGGCCAGCGGCTGGCCGTCGATCGACTGCAGGCGGCGCTGCCGGCCGTGCTTGCGGCTTTGTCCGCTGACGGCTGGACTGCTGCGGCCAATGCCATCAAGACCACCGACACGGTGGCCAAGGGGGTGTCCACCACCCTGGAAATCGAACATCGAAAGATCACTATCACCGGGATTTGCAAAGGTGCCGGTATGATCCGTCCCGATATGGCAACCATGCTGGCGTATATCGGCACCGATGCCAGCGTTGATGCGGCGGCCCTGCAGCAGTGTCTGCAGGCCGCGGTGGAGCGTTCTTTCAACCGCATCACCGTCGACGGTGATACATCCACCAACGATGCCTGTGTGCTGGTGGCCACCGGCGCCTGTGGCTTGCCGGCAATGCGCGCAGGGGACGCTGACTATGCGCTGTTTTGCGACGCCGTCGCCGGAGTCTGCGAGCGGCTCGCGCAACTGATTGTGCGTGACGCCGAAGGCGCGACCAAGTTCGTGACGGTAAATGTTGCCGGTGGCAGCGACAGCGGCGAGTGTCTACAGGTGGCCTACACCGTCGCGCAGTCGCCGCTGGTCAAGACGGCGTTGTTCGCCAGCGACCCCAACTGGGGTCGGATCCTCGCAGCCGTGGGCCGGGCGGGTCTCACCGACCTGGATGTCAACGCGGTACAGATTTACCTGGGCGACGTCTGTATTGTGCGCGACGGCGGCGTCGCCGACGACTACAGGGAAGCCGATGGTCAGCGGGTCATGGACGAAGCGGAAATTCTGATCGACATCCGGCTGGGCCGCGGCAAGGCCTGCGAGCGCATCTGGACCAGCGACCTGTCGCATGACTATGTACGC
This sequence comes from Thiogranum sp., assembly GCA_050116915.1. Lineage (GTDB taxonomy): Bacteria > Pseudomonadota > Gammaproteobacteria > DSM-19610 > DSM-19610 > Thiogranum. The sequence goes on from JASFNS010000244.1 coordinate 3,352, forward strand.
ATCAATGCCGAGTACCGCAGCTGAGACCGGCGCGCTGCATGTTGCCGTAGCGGCTATCGTCAATGCCCGGCAGGAGGTCCTGCTCAGCCTGCGGCCGGATCACGTTCACCAGGGCGGTCTGTGGGAATTTCCGGGCGGCAAGCTGGAGGACGGCGAGTCGGTGTCACAGGCGCTGGCGCGTGAAATTTACGAGGAGCTGGGTGTCCGCATCGGCGCTTCGCGGCCACTGATCCGTGTCCATCACCGCTACCCCGAGCGCCAGGTTCTGCTGGACGTATGGCGTGTCACGGCATTTACCGGTAATCCGCGTGGGCGCGAAGGCCAGCTGGTGGAGTGGGTGCCCGTCGAGCAACTTGCCGCGCGGGCGTTTCCTGTTGCCAATCGCCCCATCGTGCAGGCCTTGCAGTTACCCTCGAGCTACCTGATTACACCGGAACCGGGCAACCGCGAGGAGGTATTCCTGGAACGCCTTGACGCGGCGCTTGCCGGCGGTATCGAACTGGTCCAGTTCCGCGCCCCGCGGCTGGCCTTGCCGGACTATGCGCGCCTCGCCCGATCGGTGGTGGAGCTGTGCCACCGCCACCGCGCGCGGGTTCTGCTGAACGCCGACGCGGCACTTGTGCGGGAGCTGCATGCCGACGGGCTGCATCTTAATTCGCGGCGCCTGGCGCAGTGCAGCGCGCGTCCGCTGTCGCCTGAGTTTACCGTGATCGCTTCCTGCCACAACGAACAACAGCTGCTGCAGGCACAGCGTATCGCCGTGGACGCTGCGGTGCTTTCACCGGTGCGGCCGACGGCGAGCCATCCCGGCGCGCAAGTGCTGGGCTGGTCGCGATTTGATCGCTGGGTCGAGCGCTGTCCGTTCCCGGTGTATGCGCTGGGCGGCATGAGCCGCGATGATGTCGCCACAGCCCAGGCGCACGGCGGTCAGGGCATAGCCGCCATCCGGGCGCTGTGGCCGGATCGC
>JASFNS010000245.1:0-4296 GCA_050116915.1 Thiogranum sp.
GGCCGCGCTGTCCCGCAACGTCGCTGAGGGCCGGCAAGAGAATGTTCAGCCGGCGCAGGACTTCGCCACAGCTTACCGGTTTGATGAAGCAGTCCCATATCCGGGTGCGTAAGGCCCATACCAGCAGCTCCGTAGAATGAGTGGTGGTAAACAGGAGGACGGGCAGCGAGGGGTAGTTGATCCGGCAGCTCTGCACCAGCGCCCGCTGAGCCGCATCAGGTTCGCTGAAGTCGAAACAGATGACATTCGGTTTAAGTCGTGTGATCTGCTCGGCGAGTGGCTTGGTGCCGTCGCAGCAGTGAACCAGGCAGTGACTCCCAAGGCGCGAGCAAAGCGTGGGGACGGCGCTAGCGCCGGTATGGTTCACCCATAGGATGAAAGGCTCCACTCCATGTTCCCCCAGGCGGCTCGATGGCCGCTTCGTCGAATATGGATGTGGGGCGCAGGCAAAATATTCCAGCCGTCCTTCTGCGCTGCAAAAAAGTTCCAGTTGTGCAACAACCACCTGGATTGTCCGGCGGTTTCAGGGTAAGCGAGACGCGACTTGGCGCCCCGTCAGTGCCTGCTGCAATGGGCTTTCTAGGCCGCCTTCTCGACCCGGTTCCGGCCGTGTTCCTTGGCCAGGTAGAGTGCGCGGTCGGCCCGCCGTATCAGTTGGTGGGGAAGATCGCTCACGCTAAACCCGGCAATTCCGATTGAGACAGTAATCTTGCCGTAGGAATCGTGATCCTGTTTGTCCGTCAGGTCGCCGGCGGAGATGCTCGTCCGGATCTGCTCCGCGACCGTTTCGGCACCGTCCAGGTCGGTCTGCGGCAGAATCACGGCGAACTCTTCGCCGCCATAGCGTGCCACGGTATCTTTGCCCTTGGTGCAGCGCCTGAGCCTGGTCGCGACGAATCGCAGGACCTTGTCGCCGATCAGGTGGCCATAGGTATCGTTGAAGTGTTTGAAATGATCGATATCGATCAGCAGCACGCAGAACGTATATTTGTTTTCGCGGGCGCAATGCACGGTGTGTTCCAGAATGGCGTCGAAGGCCTTGCGGTTGGAGATACCCGTCAGTCCGTCGGTCATGGATTCTTCCCTGACCTGTTCAAGCTCCTTGCGCAGGGAGTCCACTTCCGCTACCACCTGAGACAACTCCGTGCTGAATTGTTGCTGCGCCGCTTCGGTAGACCGGGTGTCTTCGAGGATTTTTCCGACTTCATCGGCCATAGTTTCGACCGGCACCGGACTGTCAAGGATTCCGGCAAAGCGGTCGAGTGTCTGAATGTAGCCCGCAATGCTGCTTCCCGCGCGCTGGAAATCGACCTGAACGCTGTTGATTATCGCCCTCAGCGCCTGACGCAAGGCATCGAGTGCTTCCTCATTCCGTATGTAGGACTCTCTGTACAGTGCCCACAGGTCGTCTCCTGTCAGTTCGCCGGTCTGGCGAACAGTATCCTCAATTGTTCGTGCCAGGGCGCTGTTGGTACCTGCCACGTGGTCGTAACATACGCGGTAGTTCAACGGTGAGGGCGGGATCCGGTGTTCCGAAAGGACCGAGAGTGCAAGGCGCAGGTATTCGCAGGCCTGCTCATAAGGTTCTGGGTACGGGTTCGTATGCATCTTTGCCCTTCTTGCCAAACCCGTCACAGTTCTTGGGTGACGGGTTGCGTGGTCCATGTTATTGGGACAGCCATGTCCTGCCGGGTTATCGAGACAGAATCCCCCGGCTTTAGGCTTGCGGGTGTATACGAGCGTCTAAACCTGCGGGAGTGCCCGGTTATAGGGCAGCCGCAGCGAGGCGAAGTAGCTGCGACTGAAGCCGCGGATACGCTTCACCAGCCGCTACATCCGTGCCGCTGACACGGTTGATGTCGCTCAAACGGTCACCGTATTCCTTGCGTAACCGGCTGTAAAATATGGCAATGTGTCGCATGGACCGGTGTGTTCGAGATCCAGCTGGTGCGAGACAGTGGATAGCGAACCGGGCTGGGCGATATGATGCGCGCCCGGGTTGGCCCGGTTGCCACGAGACAGATCAGGACTTATGTTCGTAGACGCACGTACGCTGCCCAATGACACGACCATTCAGGCGGACCTTGCCATTATCGGGGGCGGCGCTGCCGGCATTACCCTTGCCCGGGAGTTCGACCGCAGCGGGGTCAAGGTGTGCGTGATAGAGGCCGGTGGACTCGAGCCCGAGGCCCAGGTCCAGGCGCTCTACCGGGGCGAAAGTGTAGGGATCGAATATCCACTGGAGGCGGCGCGCCTGCGTTTTCTCGGTGGCAGTTCGAATCACTGGGGCGGTTATTGCCGTCCACTGGACCCCATTGATTTTCTGCAGCGCGACTGGGTGCCACATAGCGGCTGGCCTTTCAGCATCGACGAAGTGATGCCCTACTATCCGAAGGCGAGTGCTATCGTCGAGGTCGCTCCCGGGCGCTACAACGACGCGGCTTACTGGGAGGAAATAACCGGCGAGCGCCTGCCGGCGCTGGCCACCGGGCGCATGCGACTGCAGTTTGTGCAGTTCAGTCCGCCGACGAAATTCGGGGAGCGCTACGGTCCTCAACTGAAGCAGTCTGACAATATCCAGGTACTGTTGAACGCCAATGTGGTAAATATCGGGGCGGGCGCGGAAGGCCGACAGGTCAAACAGCTGGCGGTGAGGACCCTGAACGAAAAGCGCCACAGCGTAACGGCGCGCATTTATGTGCTGGCGACCGGGGGCCTGGAAAACGCGCGCATGTTGCTGTTGTCCAATGACGTGGTAACCGCGGGTCTCGGCAACCAGAACGACCTGGTGGGGCGTTTTTTCATGGAGCATCCGCACCTGTCGGGGTTCGGTGATATCGTGGTTGGTGATCTCGGGCGGGTGCCGCCACTGTACCGTGAGCGGGTGCTGGCCGGGGGACGTCCGGCGCAGGTGGCGTTCAATCCCAGCGAGGCTTTCCTGCGTGAGCGCAAGCTGTTCAATGCAACATTCATGGCGGGCGTGTCGGGTGACTACCGCAGCGAAACGCCACAGGGTGATAACAGTGCACACCCACAGGCGCGGATTCACAATGACGTGTTGAAGGCGGCCCGCCGCTTCCTCGCCGATGGTGCCGGGCCGGTGAAACCGCGGGATCCCGCCTATATCGGGACCGGACTCGGTCTCGGCTGTGCCTGTGAGCAGGCGCCGAACCCGGACAGCCGCGTGAGCCTGTCGCAGCGGCGGGACGCGCTCGGCTTGCCGGAAATCAAGCTGGACTGGCGCCTGGGCGAACAGGACCGCCGTAGCCTGGTAACGCATATGCACTCGCTTGCGCAGGAGTTCGGCGCACTCGGCATGGGCCGCATGGTGATCGCGGTCAAGGATGACGGCATCTGGCCCGCGGAGGTCAGCGGCGGGAATCACCACATGGGGACGACGCGCATGAGCGATGACCCGAAGCGGGGTGTTGTCGATCGCAACAGCCGGGTGCATGGCATGGACAACCTGTACGTCGCCGGCAGCTCGGTGTTTCCCACTTGCGGTTCGGCCAACCCGACGTTGACGATTGTGGCGCTGACACTGCGCCTTGCAGGCGAATTGAGGGAACGGTTTCAATGAAGGCTGTCAGCAGGACATCGCATACCGAACCCGCCGGGTCCGGCAATACGCGTCGCGCGTTTCTGTTGTCGTTGCTGACAGGGGTGGCCGGCGCAGGCGTGCTCCTCGCCGGATGCGCGCCGCCTGCGGAGAGTGGGAGTGCCTTCGACAGGTGGTCGGGCTGGTTGCTGGGTGCGACCGGCAATCGCGACGCGGTTATACGCGTAGGCAGACTCTACCTGCAGGCCTATCCCGCACAAGGGAATCCTGACGCGCTGCTCAGGGAGATCGACCGGGCGATTGCCGCACAGCTCGATGGGACGGCTCTCGAGGCCGCTGACCGCGCGCGCGTGGGCGCGGCCCTGGAACGTGCGGTTCGCAGCGAATACGCCCGTGGCGAGGTGGTAATGGTGGCCGGCTGGGTGCTGAGTATCAGCGAGGCGCGCGCCTACGCTGCCGTGGCCGTGCTGTCCGGTTAAGCGCGCGCCGTTCCCGCAAACGGCGGGGGGCCTGCTGCCGCCGGTATACAACGCGCCGCAGGCCGATTGCTATGGCAAATCGCCTGCGTTTTGACCTGTGTCAGTTAGTTTGCGGCGTGCCTGGGATAGCCTGACCGTGCGCTTGCAGTTGTCCTCACGCTGCACCGCACCTCCTCCAGTTTACGGCGGCCGACAGGCCGCCGTTCTTGATGGCGGGCGCGCCGGGCACGGTTATTGCCTCACACGCGACCGTCGCAC